>NZ_JAKKRH010000016.1:0-111925 GCF_025654465.1 Shewanella sp. SM101 | reverse complement strand
CCATTACATGATCTGGCAACCGATTTGCCGCTGCCAACCGCCATATGTTCAGCAACGACGGTTAACCTTGCCGCTCTTCGTTTATCACCTAGCTCAGCATGATGAAAGTGATCGGCTGCCCATTGGCTCGGGTTAAAAATTGACATGGAAAATGGTGAAGTAAATGAATTTGCATGATCAGATCATCGGCAGTCAAGAGAGTTCCGTTTTTTTACTAATTATTTGTGTAGAAGAGACAGGGTAAGGATTAACGGATAAGATTAAATGCACCTTGAGAATGAAATATGTGAAGTCGCAGTTTCATACCCTCAAATGACACAGTTTCTGTTTTATCGCATTGAGTCGAATTGGTTGGTCGTTCATCATCATCTCCCTTTTGGGACGCAATAGAAAACACGCTAGCGCACTGAATTCTATTTGTATCCCGCACTGATTTCCTTGTGGCAACCTTAGGTTGCCATTTTTTTTACTCAAATTTCAACAAGCGCTAACGCTAGCTTATAGATTAATAAACTGACACGCGTTTAATTTTTTATCCCCATGATTTTAATGTAGAAAAAATGTAACACTTAAGTGTGAGTACTCAGTATTCCCCAGAAAAATGTCCCATAAAATCTTTTTTAAACTTTTTGGGATTTTTTTCTGATATCAGTGAACTTAATTAAAAATGGTGACTCTGAGTATAGGTAAGGATTAACAGATAAGATTAAATGCACCTTGAGAATGAAATATGTGAAGTCGCAGTTTCATACCCTCAAATGACACAGTTTCTGTTTTATCGCATTGAGTCGAATTGGTTGGTCGTTCATCATCATCTCCCTTTTGGGACACAATAGAAAACACGCTAGCGCATTGAATTCTATTTGTATCCCACACTGATTTCTTTGTGGCAACCCATAGGTTGCCATTTTTTTTACCTAAATTTCTATAAGCTGAGTGATTTGTCCAATTGAACTTGAATCGAAGGATGATAGCCTGCACGAGCCTTTGTATAGATGTCTTTTAATTCAGAGTGATATCCCGCAATTTGTAACTCAGCATAGAGTGGCCGCACAAATTTACCGCGTCCAATACGCACTAAATAGGCACTTAATGCCGGCAACACAGGATCATAATGATTACGAATCGCGACTCGAAACCAATCACAGGCAATTTCTGCATTAGTCGATTGGGTTAATTGGAAGGTTTCATCCAGATCCATCAATTGAACTTGACTAACGACTTCAGGTAATTGGGTCAGAAAATATTGCCAATGGTGCACTCGCCAATCTTTAACGCTTAATCGGCCCGCTGCCGTTCCCTGTAGAAAACACGCCAGCGCATCATCGACTTTATCTAAACTCATGGATGTTGGTCCGCAATAGCCCTCAGGTAAGCCTTCACCATAAATCCACGTTAATAGTTCAGCTTCAGTGATTTTATCTGCGTGTAATTGCAGTAAAGTTTGTTTTGCGTACTCGACAAACACTTCGGTGGTAATGGCTTTAAACGCAAAATGATTCACATAAGTGAGTAAAAATTTATCAAATTCTACTCGCCCTAGCCTGCGCTCTAAATCATGGACAAACATCGAAGCCTTATCATAAGTAAAACGATTAAAGGCAAGATTAGGATCGTCCTGCTGCACATTAGCGGGTAAAGTTTGCTTACCCGTAGGCAAAGACGCGATTTCTTCTTTTAAGCGACCAAACTCTATTACCCATTCTAATTCTGCCTGTTCTTTGCCGTAGACAGCCTCGACAATACGGTTAGTAAAATAGGTCGTGAAACCTTCATTTAACCAGAGATCACGCCAAGTCGCATTACTGACCAAATTGCCCGTCCACGAATGCGCTAACTCATGGGCAACGGTTGACACTAAGCTTTTATCACCAGCAATGAGCGTGGGCGTTAAAAAGGCTAAACGCGGATTTTCCATCCCACCGAATGGGAAACTCGGCGGCAAGATAATCATGTCATAGCGGCCCCATACGTAAGGACCTAACAATGACTCAGCAACGTCGAGCATGTATTCAGTATCTTCAAACTCTTTTGCGGCGGCCGCTAGCATGCTCGGCTCGGTATACACGCCGCATCTTGGACCTATCGCTTGAAAGGCAATATCACCCACAGCCAAGGCCATTAAATGGGTCGGAATAGGCTGTTCCATCTCAAAGTGAAACACACCATTAAGTGGCGTATCGGGATGATTCATCGCGCTCATAACGGCGCGCATGCCTTTGGGCACTTGCACCTTAGCATCAAAAGTGATCCGCACCTTAGGCGTATCTTGTAATGGGATCCAACTGCGGGCATTGATCGGTTGCGATTGACTAAAGAGGTAAGGTAACTGTTTACCCGCGGTTTGCTCAGGCGCTAGCCACTGTAATCCTTGGGCGGACGGCGAGGTTTGATAGTGAATACAAACCTGCTTGCAAGGAGATTCTGGTAAAGTGATACACAATTTTTGCCCGAGTATGGGGTCAGCTTCATTAAGCACAAAGTCGAGCGGTTCTTCATCCATTTCTGTTAATACATTCACCCCCTCTGTAGCATTAAAGCAAGTCACAGCAAGTATGGTTAGATCTCGACTATCAAGCCAAAGCTCTGTTACATCACACTCAAGAAAATCCAAGGACAGCGTCGCTTTAGCGAAAAGACGCTGCGCGTCAAAATCCACCATGACATCCAAAGAGACATGGGTCACTTGCACTTGTTCGGTATTCGCAAAAGAATGGTAATCTCGGGTTAAATCCCAAGGGGCTACATCAGCTAATGTACTCTTAGTTGGTTGCAACACTGTCGCCTCGATATTCAAATTTTGAGCGGTATGTTCTAAATAGTGAGTTATGAGTTACCTTGCTGTGGTGACGGGCTTGATAACTTATCACTAATCATTGGGAGGTATTATCGACTGCAAATTTACTCAGAGGCAAATCGTAACTGAGCTCTAGAGCTCCTTAGGAACAAGTTTTTTGTAACAGTTCATCTTTGGGTGTAGGTACCGAGTTTGCAATAAGCTATCTCTAGCTTGCTGGATTTATCGGTAGTCACAGTAGAAGCAGCTAAAATTGAGACGTGCAAACTTGGCAAAAATCGAGTCAGCCTCTTTTTATAAAAACAAAATACAAAATTATTTAAAATATTTCGCACTTTCCTTGAACTAATTTGATGATGCTGAGTCAGATATTATGAACCGAATCTTTGTAATGAGTTTCTTCGTTCATCATCATTCTCCTTTAGATGGTTTCTAGCGCGACCGTCCCAAGATTCCGAATTGGAATTTACAGCAACCTACTTAGGTTGCTTTTTTTATGCCTTTAATTTGGTCTAAACCTGACATCATTACACATTTAAAACCACAAAAACAAAAAGGACCTCCTGAGAGGTCCTTAATTAACAAGCCATTTGACTTACAAGCGAATACCTACTTGCTCTAAATCTTTAGCAACTACGCTATTAGGCACTGGCACATAGCCATCTTTCTCTACCACTTGCTGACCTTGCTTAGACAACACATAACGCAGGAATTCTTTTTCCATTGGTGCTAAGTCTTTGTTTGGTTGCTTGTTCACGTAAACGTATAAGTAACGTGATAGTGGGTAAGTACCATTAGCCGCGTTTTCAGCTGTAGCTTCGATAAACTCATTGCCTTTCTTAGCGATGGCAACAGCTTTAACACCTGCAGTTTTGTAACCGATACCTGAGTAGCCAATCGCATTCAAAGATTGAGAAACAGATTGCACAACAGAAGCTGAACCAGGTTGCTCGTTTACGTTAGCTTTAAAGTCACCTTTACAAAGCGCGTGCTCTTTAAAGTAACCGTAAGTGCCCGATACTGAGTTGCGACCGTAAAGTTGAACGTCTTTGGCAGACCAGTTACCGTCTAAGCCTAAATCGCCCCAACGTTGGATGTCACTGCTACCACATTTGTGAGTTGAAGAAAAAATGCCATCAACTTGATCAACGCTTAAGCCTTTGATTGGGTTATCTTTGTGCACGAATACGGCTAAAGCATCGATAGCTACACGAATCGCAGTTGGCTTATAACCAAAATGCTTTTCGAACGCTTCAACTTCATTAGGCTTCATCTTACGGCTCATAGGACCGAACTGTGAAGTGCCTTCAGTCAACGCTGGTGGCGCAGTAGAAGAACCCGCCGCTTGGATCTGAATGTTGACGTTAGGGTACATTTGTTTAAATTCTTCTGCCCAAAGTGTCATCATGTTGGCTAAGGTATCTGACCCTACAGATGATAAGTTGCCAGATACACCGCTCGCTTTTTCATAAGTAGGCAAAGATGGATCAATCGATGCCATCGCAGTGGCAGAGAATACACCAGCGGCTGTTAGAGTAATCGCGCCGACAAGCTTTTTCAGTTTCATTATGTGCTCCAGTAGTAAGCTAACTAATTTGTAACTTAAGTTTCTTCAGACGCAGCCAGTATCAATCGCTACAATGACAATTCTATGTCCGTGATATGACACTTAAATGACAATGCACTATTTATCGCTTTTTTCTGTCATTAATACCAATCACATTAAATATCTAATCAGTTCAGAGCCTCACAGGCATTTCAATCCAAGGCGCATTGACGCAGAAATAGTCATTCATGCAACACCGAAGTGGGGTGTCTGTGTGGCTCCCGAAGGGCGGATTTCAAAGCGCTTTATACTGCGTTAAAGGCTTTCGACAGAGCACCACTCTGCCTTCAAGCCTTCGCCTTGTCTAAAGCGTGTTGAATCCCCGCTGAATGAACAGATATTTAATACTATTGGTATAATAAAGACTCAATAAACCTAGAAATAAAAACAGGCCCTAATGGCCTGTTTTTATTATTTATTGTAAATATTTCACTCACACATACTATTTCTTACGTTCGATAAGATGCAAAGGGATAATAAAGCTAAAAGTACTGCCTTTACCGACTTCACTGCTGATTTTAAGCTTACTGTGATGGTGGTTAAGCGCATGTTTTACTATCGCTAAACCTAAACCACTACCACCAGTTTGCCTTGAGCGCGCACTGTCTACCCGATAAAAGCGTTCCGTTAATCGACCAATATGCTGAGCCGCAATACCTTCACCCGTATCCGTTACGCTAAAGATGGCACCCGTAGCCACACTGCACCACTGCACAGTAATTTTCCCGCCAGGTTCTGTGTAACGAATCGCATTAGAAATCAAGTTAGAACAGGCACTTCTCAGCTGCAATTCATTGCCGTGAGAATCAAGTCCAGGCTCACAATAGAAACTCAATTCATACTTATCTTGTGCCAGCGCCTTAGCTTCCTCCTTGAGCACCTCCATCAACTGCGTCATATTCACAGTGTTTTCGAGGTTAATATCCGCCGCATCTTCAATTCGCGATAACATCAATAGCTGTTCGACCATAGATTGCATTCGTCGTGTCTGCTGCTGCATCAATGCTAACGGCTTGACGTTCATCGAATCAGGCTCAGCCATGCTTTGCATCATTTCGAGGTAACCCTGTAGCACAGTGAGCGGCGTTTTTAATTCATGCGACACATTCGCGACAAACTCTTTTCGCATTCCCTCAAGCTGACGTATACGAGTGATATCCCGCGCAATTAACAGTAGCTGCCTGTCACCGTAAGCCATGATACGGATTTCAAGCAAACGCCTATCCGATACCGGCGAAGGTAACTCCAGCGGCTCTTTGTATTGTGCGGATTTAATGTAAGCAGAAAAATCAGGATGACGGATTAAATTATCGATTCGTTGACCATTATCCTGTGGCCACACAAAACCGAGAATGAGTTGCGCTAACTTGTTGCACCATAAAATATTATGTTCTGAATCAAGCACGACAGCGGCATCGGGTAACGCCTCTGCACCTTGACGAAATCGTGCCAGCAGTGCGGCCAGTTGACCGACACGTCGACGATTCTTCCCTTGAAGGCGATAAATACCGTTAAATACACCTTCCCAGCTCCCACTGCCCTGCGGCGGCGTGAGTTTCCTATCCCGCCATAACCAAAAGTTAAGCCGTGATAATTGTCGGTAATGCCAGCAAACTAACCCTAGCGTGCCGATAAAGAGTATCCAGAGAAGTTTCCCTACCAATAAACCTATTAGCGCGCAAAGCAGTAGATATAAACCTAAGCGCGTAAACAACCGATACCCTGAATAAGAGTCAGACATAAATAAACCCAAACATCAGGCTAAATAAGAGGAGCACAAGATAGCGTAAAAGCTAACTTGTGCCTAACAGTTATTCAGCACTAAATGCGTGTAGAGAAACGATAACCAGCGCCACGAACCGTTTGGATCAAGCGGTCATGACCAGACTCTTCAACGGCTTTACGAAGGCGTCTGATATGCACGTCAACGGTTCTGTCTTCAACATACACATTGGTGCCCCACACATTATCGAGCAGCTGTTCACGGCTGTAAACACGTTCAGGATGGGTCATGAAAAAGTGTAATAAACGAAATTCGGTTGGGCCCATATCTAATACAGTTTCACCCACACTCACCCTGTGACTCACAGGATCGAGCATTAAGCCCTGTACATCAATGGTTTCTTCTAAACGAGTCGGTGCACTGCGACGCAATACGGCCTTAATACGTGCGACCAGCTCTTTAGGGGAAAAAGGTTTAGTGATGTAATCATCGGCGCCAACTTCGAGGCCTTTGACTTTATCTTCCTCTTCACCGCGGGCGGTTAACATAATGATCGGAATTTGGCGCGTAAACTCATCTTGCTTTAAGCGTTTCGCCAATTGAATACCACTTCCGCCAGGAAACATCCAATCCAATAAAATCAGATCGGGGTAAGGCTCCTTTAGCAGCGCAATGGCCGAATCAAAATCTTCCGCCGCAGAGGTGGTAAACCCATGCTGTTCCATTACAAAAGTCAGCATCTCGCGGATGGCCAACTCGTCTTCTACTATCAATATCCTTGCAGTCATAAGTGATTTTCTGTCAGTGAATGTCAACACGGCTATTATTAGTCATTTTTATTACAGATTTATGAATAAGCGCGCCGCTTGAGCCATATAGTAGTAATATTTGTCATAATAAGTTTATATAACTGTTTGTTTATAGCAATAAAAAAGGAGGCTATATGCCTCCTTAATTGAGCTTTAATGCTAGATTTAGAATTTGTGTTCTAAGCCAACACCAATGTATTTGTCATCATCTGTAGACGCTTCTAACGAACGGTTCGTGTAGAAAGCGAATAGTTTAGTTGGCTTACCTAAGCTGTAGTCTGCACCTACCGACCATGAATCACCAAGTTCTTCCATATCTTGGAACTGAGCTTTTAAAGTAACAGCATCGATATCATAGGCAGCGCTTAATAGATAGCCGTTAGCACTTTCTGCAGTGACTTCAACTGGCATCGACGTTGCAGAATCAAATTTATAGGTTTGTTCTTGTTGCTGGTACATACCACCCAGTTTAATACCGGCTAACTTAGCTTGTAAGCTGGCACGAACAATCTCATATCCAGACACATCTGAGTCATAGGCAAGAGATGCATAAACGGGTGTTTTCTTCAGTTTCGCATCACCATACATGGCAGCTAAGCTAAAACCATCTTGAGCAAATTGACCTTTTACATCATTTCCTTCGGCAACATAGGTAACACCGAATACAAAATCACCAAAGGAAGGCGTAAGGTAAGTCGCCGTTTGAGCAGCGCGAACTTCACCCTTGAACAGCTTACCTAAGTCACCTGAAAGGTCGTTAAACTGATCAACATCACCTTGAGAAATTTTCAACAAGGTATCATTACGACCCACAGAGAACGAACCAAATGCGCCTTTCAAACCAACAAATTGGTTACGTGCAGTAAAGTTATCGCTTGATGCTGCACCTGTATCAACTTGATATTCCACTGTGTAGAAAGCTTCCAGCGAGCTAGACAGCGCAAAATCACCCTTCACACCAAAACGAGAAGCATTACTTTGAATAGTTGTTGTAGCATCACCTTTCTCATCATTTGATTGAGCAGTGACATTCAACTTACCATAAACAGTCAGTGGCTCAGCGGCATTAGCTGAAGCCAGAGTTGCAGAAGCTAGCGCAGAAGCAAGTAGAGTTTTACAAAAAACGTTCATCATTTAATCCTTTCGACGTTATGTTCGTCTTGGTTATTGGTTTGGAACGACCGAAAGTTTGCAATGAATGTGTTTCAATTTTATTTCAATTGTGACCATTAACGTTGGCGTGCAAAAAAGCTGACGCGAAGCCAGGCATAAAACCCAGTAAAAATGAGGGCTGCAGCTAAGCTAATTATTATGTTACAGTTTAATGAATTCTGATCCTCAGTTAAAAATCAGCTATTGAACACAGGTTTACCCCGTCCAAACTATGCCGTAAACTGCCACTTTAATTTTCAATGGGCGCCCTTATGTGGTTTAAAAATCTTACTCTTTATCGTTTCAATAAACCTTTTGCCGTCGAAACCGAAGCGCTAGAAACTGCGTTGGCCGATTTCACTTTCTCCCCCTGCTCAAGCCAAGATGTCAGTAAATTTGGTTTCTCAAATGCGTTAGGCAAAAAAGGCAGTTCTTTGGTCCATAGCGCTGACAATCGTCATCTGATCTGCGTGACTAAAGAAGAGAAAATTCTGCCAGGCCAAGTCATCAAAGAAGCCTTAGAAGAAAAAGTGGCTCTCATTGAAGATGAAGAAAATCGTAAACTGGCGAAAAAAGAAAAAGATGCGCTAAAAGATGAAATCATCACTAGCCTACTGCCACGTGCTTTCTCGCGCCGAAGCCAAACCCACGCCTTGATTTTACCTGAGCTAGAAATGATCCTCGTTGATAGTTCAAGTGCCACTAAGGCCGAAGAATTATTAGCGTTATTACGTAAAGCTCTCGGCAGTTTACCTGTGATCCCACTGAGCTTTAAAGCGCCAGTCGAATCCAATTTAACTGAATGGTTAAAACTTGGCAGCGCACCATTACCCTTTGAAATGCAAGACGAAGCCGAGCTCAAATCTGAAGCTGATGAAGGCGGAATTGTGCGTTTTAAGCAGCAGGATTTGAAAGAAGACGAAGTGTTAGCTCACTTAGCAACAGGTAAGCAAGTACACAAGTTAGCGCTGCATTTCGGCCAATCGATTGCACTATTATTGCAATCAGATGCCAGCGTGAAGCGCCTTAAATTCTCTGAAGAGTTTAGAGCAGGGAACGATGAAGTCGGCACTGACGATCCTATGGCCCGTTTAGATGCAGACTTTGCCCTAATGGGCAGCGAGTTAGTCGCCTTGATGCATGCACTCGTGGCCGCCCTTGGTGGACTCGAAGACGCACAAGTTTAAGCAAAACTCGTTAAGCATACGAGAGCTGCGACTCGCTTGTTAGACTGAGCCGTACAAGATAAGAAAAGGCGCCCCCATCAAAATAATGGTGGCGCCTTTTTTATGACGATTTCACTTTAGGTGGCTTTAAGACAAAGGCATTTAAATGCTAAAGATGAAGCCCTAACCACATTAAGCTTTAGTAGCTAACTCGCCTTTATTGTCAAACGGCCAATCAATGCCTAACCAAGTCTTGAAGAAAGCTTTTTGCTGTTTAGTCGCTTTTGCATCCCCCTTGAGCACTAGCTTACCGCTTTGCTGTTCGCCAAGGATGAGCTGTACTTGCTTGATTTTATCGTTGCTAAATAATACCACCTCTACACTATCGCCAACCTTAAAGTCTTTGATGCGCTTATAGAAACCCGCAGCAGTCACCTTGAGACCATTAATCGCTAATACTTCATCCCCCGCAACTATACCCGCTTGCCAAGCAGGACCATTACGCAACACTTGGTCTAACACTAAAGAGCCATGGGTACTGCTCAAGGTCATTCCTGCAAATGCCTCAGCTTTTGAATCTTTACCATAGGACAGATTTAACCCTGCCTGTGATAATAATTCTGGGAAATCTAAACTCATGGGACTATTCACATTGGCTTGCCACCAAGGTGCATAATCTTTGCCGGATAAGTCTTTAAGAATGTACTGAACATCACTAACACCATAGCCTTTTGGTACGCGATGTTCTTGATATAAACGACGGTGCACATCGCGATATGAATACTTAAGCTCGGAGTCTTGCAGCAATGAAAAATCTAAGGCTAAAGAGGTTAAGTAGCCCTCTGAGTAAATATTTACACTGTGGTTAATGGCATAATCGCCACCGATACTGCTCCACTCCCCCGCACTCGCCTCTGCCACAGATTGAGTTTCACGACCTGGATTGAGTTGGTTTTTCTCGACGCGCTTGGCTAAATCTTCGAGGAACTCTTTAACTGTTATGACTCCAGCCCGCAGCAACAACTGATCTTGAAAATAACTGGTAGATCCTTCGGCCATCCACAGTAATTCCGTCATGTTTTCATGTTGATAATCATAGGGAACTAATCCCTCGGGGCGATAAGCCTTCACGTTCCAGGTATGGATAAACTCATGGGATGCCGTGCTAATAAAGCGCAGGTAGTCCTTGCGTTCACGGAAACTAAAGCGCGGCAGCTGAATGACAGTAGAATTTAAATGTTCTGTCGCGCCACTGGCACCACTCGTTGCATGCACCATATAAACGTAACGATCAAAAGGATAATCATCCCAAATCACCTTAGCTTGACCGCTTAAGGCTTTAAGATCTTTTACTATTTTATCCGTGTCATAGTTACCTTCCCCCCAAAACACCAATTCATAGTTTTTACCATTAGCACTAAATTGTTTATGGGTACTCACACCAGTTTCAATCGGGGAGTCGATCAACACATCATAATTAGGGGCAATAAAGGAATGAGCGGCCTTACCCGATGACATCCCAGAGTAACTTTGCCAATTTTTAGGTACTTTTAATTCTACGGATATTGGTTCAGAGCGAAATTGCGGACTGTACATGAACACACCGCTAGCATCTAAATAGGCATGGCTCGCGTCAATATGGCGCACCCTTTGGCCTAATTCATTAGCATACAATTGATAACTGACGGTAACACGGGTTGGCTGCGTGAGCGCCACTTGCCATTCACCGCTCGCGGTGCGTTTCCATTGCAGTTCATGACCTTGACTATCTTTAGCACTAAATAAGCGCACACCATCGGCCAAAGGCAATACTTGATATTTGCCCGTCCGCCACACAGGGAGATTCACCGTAAAATCGTTCGTCTTCACTTCAGGAAAAGTGACACTCACTTGGGCAATATGGTGTTCGGGTTTAATAAGGTCGATTTGGTATTTCACATCGGCCAATACTTGACCCGAAAATAATGCGCTCAATATCAAGATTGATAGTCTGTTGGGTTTCACTCTTGCTTCCTTCTGTTATTATGCTTCTTATGATTTTTCCAAGTATAACAAGTCGATGTAGCATCCTCATTAGGCGCTAACAAAAGCTAACAAAATAAGTTCCTTGACTAAAGGAATGAGGAATCACAGTTCAAATGCAAAAACTCACGGTTATTTTATTTACTCTGTTGCTGTCACTGCCTTTTACAGTCCAAAGCCGAGATCTCGAAGCGGATGAGGTTGAGTTAAGAGAATCACCGCAGCAGATGTATGATGCGCTCAACAAAACGATTTCCTTTCCCCTCGCTTTTCAAAACCGTGACCAATTTAAGCGCGCAGCCCAAGAGCAAGGCTACAATCCACTCGAATTTGAACAGATTTTGTATTTACTGGCCCGCCTCAATATGGAGCCAAACGTTAAAACCAAGGTCGATTTTCAAAACGCAAAAAGCTTGATTGAACTCCTATCGACTGCGGCGCAATCGCCCTACGAACTTGCAATGGTCGCCATGTTAAATGGCCGTTACCTTGGCCGTACTGAACAGAAATATCAAGAAGCAATTGGTCTTTATAATGAAGCGCTCACCCGCATCAACGACAGCTATGACATCGAAGCATTAATTCTTAAACACAATATTCATGAACATCTAGGTGGCTTACATTTATTGATCCGCCAAGAAGTGCCAGCACTGATGCACTTCCACACATACCGCGACATTGCCTATAAACTCAGAAACGATTATTTAATCTCGGCGGCTGAAGCGAGGCTTGGCTTTTATTACAACTTTAATCAGCAGCTTACAAAATCATTACAGCATTATAGTGAAGCGATTCGGATCTCCAATCGTTCTAATTACCCATCAATGAAAACCAATCTGCAATTGCAACTTTCTAAAGTATACCGTGACTTAAAGCAGTGGGATGAAGCGCTTAAAAACGCTCATGAAGCCGCAGCTGGCTTTAAAAAGATGGGCAATGACACTTATCTTTCAAGTTGTATGACAGTGATCGCTATGGTCTATGGCGAACAAGGGGATTGGCATAAAGCGATTGATTACTACCTAAATGCCCAGCAATTAGATGCAAAACGCGGTAACTACATCGCACAGGGCCTTAATTTTCATAATTTAGGACAAGCCTACTCAAATATTAAAGACAATGTTAACGCCCTAAAATATTTACTGATGGCCAATCAAATATTCAAAGAAAAACAAAGCCATCACTATCAAGTTTATAACGAACTCTTAATTGGTGAAATCGCCCAAACCAACCAAGATTGGCCGCTGATGATGACCCATGCCGATATCGCATTAGCACTCGCGGTCGATTTAAAACTGGTCGATGAACAAAAATCCGCACTCACCCTTATCGCCTCGGCGGCGCAAAAATTAGGTGAATTAGCAAAAACCATCGATGCACAAGCTCGTATCATTGAGCTAGGTAAAAAGCCAGCTGAGACAGATAAAGACTCCCCAGTGTCGGCCTCTGCCCTTGCAGAGCAACAACTTAAACTTGAGCTCAACATGCTACAGGGGAAGCTCGTTGAGACAGTGAAAGAAAGCAACAACACTCACACGCTACTGCTCATTTGCAGCCTTATTGCCGGACTCTTGCTGCTAGTGATTATTTTCATGCTACAAAATCGCCGCAAAATAACAGCTAAAAACGCGGCATTAACTCAATTAACGCTACAGGAGCCCTTCACTCACAATTTAGGATATGCCGCATTATTAGCGCACTTAAGCCATAATCAAAGTCAGGAATCCACAACGGCACTCGCGATTATCGCCTTCCCCACCCAACTTACGGCGGATCTGGACTATGGCCAATATTTTAGTGATGCAGTCACAGCGCAAATTGCCAATCATCTAACGGATGCACTCGCAGCATCTGTTTATGTGGTACGCCAAGGGGTATTTGCGGTTCGTTTCACGCAACCTATTGAGCCGACACAAATACTCAGCCAAGTACGCCTGAAACTCGATGAACAGCAAATCACACATCATTTCCGTCTTGGCTTTGCACATTTGCCACTTTTAGCAAAATCAGAAATTAAAATGGCCGCGAAATTAAAATTTGAAACAGTGCAGATGGCGCTTGCCTGTGCCCGTAGTTTAGGTGGCAATAACGACTATTATGTCGCTCTCAGAGCCCTCGACTTTGTTCCTTTGAGCTTATTTGCAAATCCGTTATTTTTACACCTTGAAAAAGGCATTGAGCGTGGATTAATCAGATTAGAGACCAACGGCAATAAAGAGGATGTTCGCTGGCCTTGCTGGGAAAATAACCAAGATAGGCAATTACTGGAAAATATTTGATCAATATCGGTAATTAATCACAGAGTCACAGGTAAATCGCATTTGCACTCTACGCCCAGTGTTATAACATTAGTATCATATGAGTTAACAGCTAATCTGGACATAGGATTGTCATGTTTTTTAGCCTTGCAGAGTTAGGACAATACTCAGGATGAAGGATTCAAGCGCTACAGTTTCACAACTTGCCTTGCTGCAACAGAAACTCCATTCGGCCAAACTTGCCCTTGATGAAGTTAATGAAGATAGAAATGCAAAGTTACAGACATTACTCCAATTTATTGGTCACTTAAGCCTCGCCTGTAAAGGGCAAAATCTTGAGCTGGATAATAAACTCGCCAAACTTCGCCATAACTTAAATACGTTTGAGCGAGTCGATGAGGCATTGCCAGAATTAGTTGATGTCGAGCGCCTGCTAAAAGGCCAATATCACCATGTGATGGTACAACTCGAAGAGAGTCGTACTGGTTTGTCACAGGTGATCCGTCAGATCCAACGCGTTAACTCTGCACCTGAAAAGCTCAAAAAAGAAGTCAATTACTTCAAGCAAGATCTGGCAAAACCTTTTCATACTGTGTGGGAATATATACCTAAAGTTAAGCAAATCATTGGCTTCTACGAAACCATATTACAGCTACAATTTAGCGAATCTGAAAAACTTGATGTCTTACCAAAACACAGGCAGCTAGCCCATGAGCTGGCGCAGATGATTTCGGAAATCGAGTTCCGTAAAGATCAACGTGACCAAGTATTAGTGATCAAAGAAGTACTCTCTTCTGAGATTGAAGTTGATAGCTTGCTCGAAGCCTACCAAACCATTTTAGCGTTATTGCTTGATAACATCGCCCGCGAGAAATCAGCATCCCAAGAGTTTTTGTTTGCACTCAATGATGCCTTAGCCGCGGTGCGTGAGGTAGTGAGCGAGTCTTACAATCACAATCAACGTAGCTTCCAATTAAAAACCCAGCTGAATCGTGAGATTAACACCCGCGTCGATAATGCAGGTGAAATCATTATCGATGTGGAAGACGTCGTTGACCTTAAAGCTCAACTAACAGAGCAACTTAACTCTATCCGCTCGGCATTAGCCCGTAAAGAAGCCCTAGAGCAAAGAGAGCAAGCTCTGCTGCGCAAGTCGATGGAGACAATGCGCAAAGAGCTTAATGAGTTAAGTAGTGAGGCTAACACCTACAAAGAGCGTTTGTTTGAACAACAAAAACTCAACTTACTCGACAGCTTAACTCAATTGCCTAACCGTGCTGCATTAGAAGAGCGCATGGAGCTAGAATACCGTAACTATCAACGGCATAAGTCCCCGCTGTGGGTTGCCGTTGCCGATATCGATCACTTCAAAACCATCAACGACAGTTTTGGCCACAGCACAGGTGATAAAACCTTGCAAGTTATAGCAATGGCATTGAAAAACTCCCTGCGAGATACAGAATTTGTAGCCCGCTATGGTGGTGAAGAATTTGTACTGCTATTACCTGATGTGGCACCTGCTGATATCGCTCAACTTTTAAACAGAGTGCGCGAGAAAGTAAAAAATATTCCATTTAAATTTAAAAATCAGAGAATTACAGTTACAGTATCTATAGGGGCTGCGCAAGTTATGGGAAGTGAACTCATACATGAGACCTTTGAACGCGCCGATGCAGCACTCTACAAAGCGAAACACGAAAGCAGAGACAGGGTTGTGATTGACGTATAATTAAGCCCCACTATACGCCTCCTCTAATCACTCCTGTCATGACGAAGGAGTGGTAAATGATAGTAAAAGTCAGCCCAAAAGGCAGCATGGATCAGCTTTCGCAACTTGAAGTTGATCGACTCAAAAATAGTGCCAAAAGTGCCCTATACCAACTGTACCGCAACTGCTCCTTAGCAGTGCTTGCCGCGGGTTTAAAAACCGACAACTCTAAAGCCCTATTCGAGCAATACCATGATTTCGACATCAACGTTCTACAACGGGAGCGTGGGGTAAAATTAGAACTGATCAATCCCCCCGAACAAGCCTTTGTCGATGGTCAAATTATCACGGGAATTCAAGAGCATCTGTTCTCAGTCTTACGCGATATCCTTTATATCAGTGATAGATATGACTCACTAAAACACATTAATCTGACCAATGCCCACCATATCACCAATGTGGTGTTTGATATTCTGCGTAATGCACGGGCGATAGCACCGATGAAAGACCCTAATGTGGTCGTCTGTTGGGGCGGACACAGTATTAATGCCATCGAATACCAGTACACACGTGAGGTAGGTTATCAACTTGGCCTGAGGGAATTAGATATTTGTACAGGCTGTGGTCCTGGTGCGATGGAAGGTCCGATGAAAGGTGCGGCGATAGGTCATGCCAAGCAACGGATTAAAAATGCACGATATATTGGTTTAACTGAACCAAGTATTATTGCCGCCGAGCCACCGAATCAAATTGTCAATGAACTGGTGATCTTACCCGATATTGAAAAGCGCCTCGAAGCTTTCGTGCGCTTAGGCCACGGCATTATTATCTTCCCTGGCGGTGCTGGCACCGCTGAAGAATTGCTCTATATATTGGGTATTTTACTTAACGAAGAAAACCAACAAACGCCTTTCCCGCTGATACTCACAGGCCCAACGGAGAGCGCAGATTACTTCATTAAGATTGATGAGTTTATTGCCTCAACCTTAGGACCCGAAGCTCAGAAAAAGTACCAAATTATCATAGATAATCCCACTGAAGTGGCACGCATCATGAAGCAAGGAATGGAGCAAGTAAAAGCCTATCGCCGCTCAACGGGTGATGCTTACCAATATCAGTGGGCACTGAAGATTGAGTCTGAGTTTCAGTTACCTTTTATCCCAAGCCACGAAGTGATGGCAAACTTAGATCTACACTTCCAAACCAATAAAGCCGAACTTGCCGCCAACCTGCGTAAAGCGTTTTCAGGTATAGTGGCGGGTAACGTCAAGTCGGAAACAATCAAGCACATAGAGCGTGATGGACCCTTCCAATTAAAAGGCGATCCTAAGCTCATGGATATGATGGATAAACTCTTAAGTGCATTTGTACAGCAACAAAGAATGAAGCTTCCAGGAAGCGCCTATATTCCTTGCTATCAAATAGTGAAATAGAGAGCGAAGCAACAACACTCATGAACATGTTTTTAATCATCGATGGTCTCAACTTGGTTCGCCGCATCTATGCGGCGATCCCCGATGAATCCGATATGCAAAGCCTCACAGAGCGCGTCAGTTTGGCGTGCACTAAACTGCTGCGTGTGCATCGCCCAACCCATGTAGCTATCGTGTGGGATGGGGATGAAGTCTCATGGCGTAAACAGCTTTACCCCGATTATAAGAAAGGCCGTAAACCTATGCCTGAGCCGCTGGCAAAAGGCCTTGCTGCGCTGCAAGATCACTTAACCATGATGAACATTGGCTCTATTTATGCGGCGGCTGAAGCCGATGATGTGATTGCCACTCTAGCGATAAAAACCGCCAAAGCGCAGGGTGAAGCCATTATAGTGTCCACCGACAAAGGTTTTAGTCAGCTCAATCATCGCCAAATCAGCCAGTGGGATCACTTTAATCAGCAGTACTTAGATATCGCTGCATTGGAACAAAAACTCGGTGTCGAGCGCAATCAATTTCTCGACTTGATGGCATTAGCTGGCGACAGCGGTAATAAAATTCCTGGTATTGCGGGCATAGGCCCTAAGTCGGCTGCCGAATTATTGAAAACCTTTAGAAGCTTACCAACCTTGTTTTCATCGCTATCTAACTTAGGCGCTAAACAAGCCAAAAAACTTGCCGAAGGTAAGGAGATGGCAAGACTCAGCTATAAGCTCGCACAGTTACAAACAGACCTGCCACTCAATATTAATTTAAAAGATTTTCGCGTGATGAACTCCTTGCCTGATAATAACTGCCTGCCTGAAAACCCAATCAATCCTGCCTAAACATCTGTTAATATAAAGTTGCAATTAACGCATTTACCTTAGAACAACAAAAGCGTATTTTATGGACGTAATAACGTGACTCATTTAATGAGGTAAAGGAATAACTGTAAATGAAATCAAAAGTTTCGGTAATCATCGGTAGCATTTTTGCCGCCTACGTCGCCTTTGTCGCTGTGGTGGTACTCGTTTATGAACCTACGCCAGATGACATGAGTTGGGAGGACCGACAGTCCTATAACAGCCAAAAAATGAACGAGTTAGCGCTAGGGCAAAATATCGTTTCAGTAAAACAGTTACTAGGTAAAGCTGACTTTTCAGAGGCCAAAGCCGTAAAAGAAACCAAGCTACAGGTGCTCTTTTATCGCACTCACCATGAAAAATCAGACGGTGTAACCACGAAAGAGGAATGTACTCCACTTATTTTTGAAAATGATCAATTGATTGCTTGGGGCCAAGATACCTATAAGCAATATCTCGATGCAGATACTGACACAGCCCTCAGCTCTGCCCAAGAGACATTAACCAGTAAATAAATACGACTGACAGTTAAATAAAAACGCCACCGAATCGGTGGCGTTTTTATTTTGACAATCAACGAATTGACTCAGTTGTAAAACAACTAAGCCAATTTCCTATTCATCATCGGCCTTATACTCAACATAGGCTTCACCTTTGCTGAGCCATTCTGGCGCAGGTTTTCCCTTCAGATAATGGTCGAAATATTGCATCATGCGAATGCTGTAATCGAGCTTGTTCGGGTACTTTTTCAAGTGATGCGGCTCATCCTCGTATTGCAAGAACACCACATCTTTACCCGCACGGCGCATGGCTAAGTACATTTCAACACCTTGTTCCCAAGGCACTGCATCGTCCTTATCACCAAACATGATCATCAAAGGCGTTTGAATACGGTCAGCATAAAATACTGGCGAGTTTTCAATGTACTTTTGCGGCGCGGCAAACAAACTTGCGCCAATACGACTCTGTCCGGTTTCATATTGGAACTGACGCGCAATGCCTGTGCCGTGGCGAATACCGCTATAGGCACTGGTCATGTTCGATACTGGAGCACCTGCAACCGCCGCCTTAAACATCTTAGTTTGAGTAATGGCAAACGCCGTTTGATAACCACTCCAAGAATGACCTTGCAAACCAATAGCATCGGGTTCGGCAATACCTATCTCAATCAGCTTTTGCACGCCAGACGTGAGCGCTTGCACCGAACTCGCACCTGGGTAACCAATTTCAAAGCGAATATCCGGTAGGAACACCGCATAGCCATTATTGATGTACCAAGCAAAGTTAGGTCTGTGGTTAATGTTCATCTGCGGGAAGGCATGCAGTCTATCCGTCATAAAGCGATAGTAATAAACCAGTACAGGATAGCGCTTACCCTCTTGATAATTCGTCGGCTTGATCAGCACGCCATCTAACGGTTTACCATCGCCATTTGTCCAGTGAACTAACTCGGATTGGCTCCAGTTAAAGGCTTGACGCTGCTTATCTAAATCGGTTTGCTTAACTGCATTTTGCGGTGCGCTATAGCTGGCCGTATACAAGTCAGGGAATAAGTCAAAACGCTCCTTAGAAAACACGATAATATCGGCATCTTTACTGCGTCCCAATACTGTCAGCTTATACTCACCTTGCATCAACGTCTTCACGCCTGCTTCGCCCAAGGTGGCTTGATAAAAACCATCGGCCTTGGTTTTATCACTATAACCGTGGAGTAACACAGTTGCGTTATAGGCAAGCTCTGTCGGCTCATCGGGATTATCGACTAAGCCCTCAAGGCGATATTGAATTTTCTGGGTGCGTCCTTTACCTGCGGTTAAGGCAAAACCCGCCTTAGATTCGGTATTAAACTGCCAAACATCGTATTTGTCGTAAACCAAGAAACCCGCATCATTTTTAAGCCAAGGACCAAAACCATATCCTGGAGCACTGGATGGATAATCGTGGTCTTCATCGGCAAAACTGACCTTTAGGGATTTTGTAAGATTAGTACGACGATCCTCTTCAATATCATAGAGATACACATTACCTTGCTGATAATAAGCCACATACTTGCCATTTCCCGACAGTATAGGCTCGGCATCACTCGGCTGTTGTGTCAAAAATGGCACTTTACTGCCAGTATTAATATCGACCAGATAATAATCTTGGTAGAACCCTGCCCACGTCGCCATCTTGCGGTAGGACAAATCTGAACTGGCCAACATAAAGCGTTTATGTTGTGAAATCGTCAC
Source organism: Shewanella sp. SM101 (assembly GCF_025654465.1). Lineage (NCBI taxonomy): Bacteria > Pseudomonadati > Pseudomonadota > Gammaproteobacteria > Alteromonadales > Shewanellaceae > Shewanella > Shewanella sp. SM101. The sequence continues at coordinate 92,175 of NZ_JAKKRH010000016.1, read as the reverse complement.
ATCTGGAACAGTTTTATCGCCAAGCTGCACCACGTTATTCGAACCTAAATGCAATACCGCAAGGTAAGTGCGTTTTTGCTCATCCTCATATTGCTTGATTTCATTAGGTTTAATCCGTGGATCATCCCCATGCCACACCTTAAGCCCACGCTGTCCGGTGACAATATTTGTATCGAACAGGTCTTTTTCTTCGGTGATCTTCTGCAAACTGAGCTGTTGACTCACCTCAGGTACGCGGCCAAAGAACAGCCGTTCGCTATCCAATGAGAAGCTTAAGCTAGTGTAGCGATTCAGTTTCCACTCGGGTGATTCAGGGGGGTTACTGATTTTGCCCGACTGCAAATCGACCAGCGATAACTGATAGCTGCGGCCATAGGGCAATTCACTGTCTTTGCCCTGCGTAAATGCAAGCCAACGACCATTTTTAGCCAGCGCTAACGCACCAATCTGTTGGCTAAGCGAATAAAAGACAACGATTTTTTTGTGAGTGTTTAAATCGACTAACTGCAATTGATGTTGCTTATTGGTGATATCGTTCACTGCCAGCGCGAGTCTACGGCTTGCCTTATCAAAAACATAGCCAGTAACCTGCTCGACATCAATTCGCTTTGTTTGGTCTTCTAAACTGAGCAACGTAAAACGTCGACCTTGGTCAAACTTATCGACCTTTGGCTTATCAATATTCGCAGGGCTTTGTGTGCCTGCTTCAGCGAGTTTTTCGGTAGTTTTAGGCTCAGCATCTTTTTTGGACTCTTCATCAGCCTCAAACCAAATCGCCAGATGCTTACCGTCATCACTGAACACAAATTCCTTCACACGCTCGAAGCGAGTTTGCGTGCCAGTTTGAGTATCGAGCAACACCATGTCGGATTTGAGTTTTTTCTTCGCCTTGGCATCACTCGTTTCACGCGTGAGAAAACTCGGTTTAACCACCACAGCTACATAACGACCATCGTGGTTCACCAAGGGATCTGACCCCCCCGCGATTTGATAGCTTTGCTGCGACAGGACATTTTTCACAATGACGTGACTATCCCCGCGATCGGGCGCAGACTCGACCGCGATGACTTGCCCCTTATCTGAGATAACCGGCTTTTCAAGGGATTCAAAATGCATAATGTCTGTTAGGGTGAGCGGTTTAGTGCTGGTTTCAGCCTGCACTGCTGGCAATATTCCAAGGGATAACAAAACCAGAGATGTGATAGGGATTAACTTCAATGTCTTCCTCTTTTATATATTTGTTAGACTAAAGTAGACTTTTTTAACCATTGGCTCTCCATCATGGTGAGAACCCAGTATTTTTACAAGTTATACCACATAAAAAATCGTGATATTGCTCACTATTTCCTGTGAAGTTTGACCAAAGATGGTTAAAATAATAGGCAGAAAAAATACCAAATTCATAGTCCTGCTATCCAGTTAGCACTGGGGCAGACAATTGCAGTAACGACGAACCGTGGAAGGACTTCTCCATGTCAAAAAGAACGATAACCGTAATTCCAGGTGATGGAATTGGCCCAAGTATTATTGATTCAGCCTTAAAAATTCTTGATAAAGCGGGCTGTGATTTTGAATATGAATTTGCCGATGCCGGCCTGACTGCACTTGAAAAGCAAGGCGAGTTACTGCCAGCACGCACTTTAGAACTCATTGAAAAAAACCGTATCACGCTGAAAGGGCCGCTGACGACTCCCGTTGGTGAAGGCTTTACTTCTATCAACGTAACCTTGCGTAAGAAATTCGGTCTGTATGCTAACGTACGCCCAGTACTGTCTTTCAAAGGTACCCAAGCCCGTTACGAAAATATCGATATCATCACAGTACGTGAAAACACCGAAGGCATGTATTCTGGCCATGGTCAAAAAGTGTCTGAAGATGGTTTAACGGCAGAAGCGACCAGTATCGTCACTCGCCAAGGTGCTGAGCAAATCGCCACTTTCGCCTACGAACTAGCTCGCAAAGAAAACCGTAAGAAAGTCACTATCGTGCACAAAGCTAACATTATGAAGTCAACGTCAGGCCTTTTCCTGAAAGTGGCCCGTGAAGTGAGCCTACGTTACCCTGACATCAAAACAGAAGAAATGATCGTCGATGCAACGTGCATGAAGTTAGTGATGAACCCAGAAAACTTCGATGTGATCGTGACGACCAACCTGTTCGGTGACATTTTATCGGACCTGTGTGCCGGTTTAGTAGGTGGTTTAGGTATGGCACCTGGCGCAAACATTGGCCGTGATGCTGCAATTTTCGAAGCCGTTCACGGTAGTGCACCTGATATCGCAGGCAAAAACCTCGCAAACCCAACCTCAGTGATTTTAGCGTCTATCCAAATGCTGGAATACTTAGGTATGGCTGACAAAGCTGAGCAAATCCGTAAAGCGGTATCTGCAGTGATCGAAGAAGGCGACCGTACGACTCGCGATTTAGGCGGCACTCACGGCACGACTGACTTCACGCAAGCTGTGCTTGAGCGTCTGTGATCTCAATGCTGAGCGCGTTTAAGACGAGCCTAAAACGCGCTTGTTCAAGCAAAAGCTTAAAAGAAGCAAGCGCTTGAAACTCGAATGAGTAAACACAAAAAAGCCCCAAAGTTTCCTTTGGGGCTTTTTGTTATCTAGCTTTTAAACCTGCGTGGCTTTAAACCCGCATGACTATTACCATTCTAGCGACAACAAGATCACCGCAGGGTTAGCGCAGCAATTAATTCCACGCGGTATTAGGACGTAGCCATAAATGCACTGTCACTTCATCACGGTCGTGATAAAGATGCTTACACTGCACTTTAAAATCGGTCACACCATTCTCTTTAAGAATCGTCTGCATGGTCTCAAGAATGGCTGTCACTTCTTTATAGCGGCTCTTCATCGGTAATTTAAGGTTAAAAATCGCTTCCTTAAACCAACCGTTAATCGCCCAAGCTTCAATCAGTTCGGCAACACGCGCTGGTTTCTCAACCATGTCGCACACCAGCCAATAGATATTTTTACGTTGCGGTTCGAAACGGAAACCGTCTTCACGGTAATGTTTCACTTGGCCCGTTTCCATCAGTTTTTCATCCATAGGGCCATTATCAACTGCCGACACAAACATGCCGCGACGCACCAGTTGATAAGTCCAGCCACCAGGGCAAGCGCCCAAATCCACTGAGTTCATGCCACTGCGAATACGCTCTTCTTGCTCTTCCTTAGGCACGAATTGGCCAAAGGCTTCGTCGAGTTTCAGACTAGAACGACTCGGTGCATCCGCCGCCATTTTAAGGCGTGGAATGCCCATAAAATGTGGCGAACTGTTATTACTGTAGGAATAACCCACATAGGCACGGCCGGGGCCAATAAAACACACGTGGATAATCGGACGTTTTGGATTTTCCTGCGCTAGCAAGCTACCCGATTTTTTCAAATGCTGGCGTAAAGGCACAGTGAACTTACGGCAAAAAGCCGAGAGCTCTTTCGCTTCGTTAGTGTCAGGTGTTTCAACCCGCACTTCACCCGCTTTGCTGACGTCACTGAGCGCCGCAACGATTGGGCTTATTCTGTCATTTTCAGGTAAGTCGACTAACAAGTCGCTAGCAGCAAACATCTGGCGGGCGAAAATGAGCGAGTCTAAAGGTAGTTGTTTGACTAACGTATCAGCAGCGTCGTCTTCAAAACATTGGTATACAACATAAGCGTCGTTATTGTTGGCCTTAACAAAGCCACCCACATTGAGCTCACCGGCTCGCTGTTGGATTTCTGCAGCGCATTCTTTTTCAAAGCCTGCGCGGCAAAATAAAAATAGGTTTTTCATGGGGATCCCTGAGAAATCCAAGCCAAAGCATTGGCTGACTATCGATTTGGGCGCCAGTATACCAATTTCAATCCACAAATGCCCTATTTGCCTACTGCTGAACCTTGAATTGCGATTAGAGAAATAAAAAAGGCTTAGGTGCGCCCTAAGCCTGTTAACTCACATAAGCATCAGCGATTAAGACTCATGACCGTCGATAACTTTGTGACGCCATACCGCGGCGGCAAATAATAACCAACCGAGTAAGAAACAACCACCCCCCATAGGCGTAATAGGACCTAACCACTTAGTCCCAAACAAGGCCAGTCCATATAGTGAGCCCGAAAATAGTATTATGCCTGCGACAAAGAGATATGCCGACCAGTCCAGTAAACGCGAGGTTAACCATTGGCCCGAGAAGGCAACCATGATGAGGGCAAAGGTATGGTAGAAATGATATTGCACACCTAAGTTAAAGACTTCAATTAAGTTTGGTGGCGCGACCGCTTTTAAACCATGGGCACCAAAAGCCCCTAAGGCGACGGCTAAGAATCCGCTCACGGCGGCGAGTAACAATAGACCTTTACGCATTTAACGCTCCTGCTGGAATGGGATTAACTCATTCAACATTTATTCGCTTAACATCAAGCTCACGAATAAAATCACTTGATAAATCAATAGCACGTGCAAGGTTAGCGGCTTCACTGGTGCCTGATGACTTTCTTGGGACAAAACTATGATCGCCATCGGTTATCCAAGCCAATCCTATCGCAGCTTTCAAGGGCCAGCTTGGGATCTGCGCTTTGCCACCAAACTTATCCCGCTCACCCTGTACGACTAATACTGGGACTTGGCATTCATTCAAAGGTTCCAATCTAGGCTCGCCGCCTTTGAGTGGCACAAAAGGATAACCTAAACAAATCACCCTATCGATGTGCGCCGCTGATGTAGGATCGCAGGCTAATAGGGCCGCCATACGACCGCCCATGGATTTCCCCATTAACACCACACGTTCAACTTGTGGTTGTGAGTGGGCGATATCGAGCATCTGTGTAAAACACGCGAGCAATTTAGGCGCACGGTCCGGTGGACGCCGTTTACCATCTACAGCATTCGCCTGCATATAAGGAAAATTAAAGCGCATCACTCGGAAGCCCTGAGCAACGAATCCCGCCGACATGGCCTGCATAAAATCAGAATCCATGTTAGCACCCGCACCGTGGGCCAATAAAATCAAAGTACTCGCAGGCTCCCCTTCTAATACATAACTCGGCTTATCCGGGCAACAACTCACTGCGAGACTCCTCGGCAAACATGTCTAACATCCATTCACGAAACGCCACCACTTTACCCAGCTCAGCATGGTTTTGCTGGCAAACTAAGTAGTAAGCATCTTTACTGACCAAGACTTCTTGGAATGGGCACACAAGTCGCCCAGCTTTGATATCGGGGCGAGCCAGCACGCTGTAACCCAGAGCAACCCCTTGACCGTGGGCCGCCGCCTGCAATACCAAAGACGAATGACTGAAAATAGGTCCTTGATTCACATTAATATCGGTAATGCCACATTGCCTAAACCACGCCTGCCAATCGTGACGATTCATATCATGTAATAGCGTGTGATACTTTAAATCGCTCGGTTTTGAGAGTGGTTTAGGACCGTTGAGCAACATGGGCGAACACACGGGAATAAGCACTTCGTTTCTGAGCTTATCTGCACGTAGCCCAGGCCAATTACCTAAGCCATAATAAATAGCCACATCCACATCATCGGTTAATGAACTCGCTTCAGTATCAACGGCCTTTATTCGCACATCGATATCGGGATTTTTCTCACTGAATTTAGCCAAACGTGGCACTAGCCATTGAATCGCAAAACTGGGCGACATACTGACAGTCAGCGAACCAATCGCACTGCGGGCGAGTAATCTGTCGGTAGCATCGGCAAGCTGAATAAAGATATCTTTGATGTCGAGAAAATAGCTTTGCCCTTCTTCGGTTAATAGCAAAGAACGGTTCTTTCGACGAAATAATTTTAATCCGAGGAAATCTTCTAATGCCTTTATTTGATGGCTCACCGCAGCCTGTGTAACAAACAATTCTTCCGCTGCCCGCGTAAAGCTCAAATGCCGCGCGGCTGCCTCAAAAGCTTTAACCGCATTAAGCGGTGGTAATCGTCTCGACATAGTGATCTCAGTCTCGTTTTTTAATTAGTTTTTCTAATCCGTATTGTTACATTTAATCGTTTGTAAAGGCCAGCGTTTTTGGTTAAATTTTGCGCCAATGAAACAGCTTATCAACGAAACACCAATAGCGATGAAACATCCATAGCTATGAAATACCTAAGTTAGACAATCTCAAAGTTGATGATGGGAATGTCTGACAGCGTTAATTTGTCAGCCCGGAGGCGACTATGTTCAATTTAAAATCGGCATTTGCGTTAATATTAGTCTCAGCACTCAGCTTTAATGCCAGTGCAAATGTACTCGTTGACGAAATCGTCATTGACACAAGCGACTTGCAAGCCAATATCACTGCAGATTTAACCGCTGCAATGAATAAAATGCACCAAGAAGTGCTACAAGAAGCCACTCTGCTGATTGCCACAGACGATGTCGCATCTCATCAGCAAGTCGTTAAAGCCGAATAACCTAAACGACACTGAAACTCAGGTCGCGCTCAGTAAGAGCAAAGAAAAAGCCGCATTAATATGCGGCTTTTTTGTACTTAAATAGCAAATCAATCCCACTGACGATATACGGCAATGGGCAGGTTTTCGCCCGACTTATGGGCGATACACTTTCACGTTCGTGTAACCTTGCTCGATTAAATACAATGCCTGCAATTTACTCATCACCCCACGCTCACAATAAAGCAAATAAGTCTTTTGCTTATCGAGATCGGCAAACTGAGTCGCTAACTTGAAGAATGGGATGCGCTTTATCTCAATACCTTCAATTTGCAGCGGTTTACTTTCCTCTTCTTCAGGGGCACGAATATCAATGACCACTTGGTTGGTATCGATACTGGCAACCGTTTCAGTCTCAGTAATCCGAGTATCCATTTGTTCTGCGATCTCCCTGATATCGATAGTGACAGATTGGGCGATGATCTGATCGATCAAATCCTCAGAGAACTTTTTCTCTTCCGCTTCAACCTTAGCTAATACCGCTTTTACCGTTGGCTTTTGCGAAATTACGCCGCAATATTCAGGCATTGATTTAGCAAAATCTTCGGTGCCGATTTTACGGCTCTCGTTGATAATGTCTTGCTTATCCATGGCGATTAAGGGACGTAGAATCAATAACTCAGTACAACGGTCGATGACGTTTAAGTTGGTCAGGGTCTGGCTAGACACTTGGCCTAAACTTTCACCGGTAACTAAGGCTTGAATGCCCATACGCTCGGCGATACGCGCCGCGGTACGCATCATCATGCGTTTCAATACAACGCCCATTTGACCGTTATCGATACGCTCTAAAATCTCAGCAACCACAGGCTCAAAAGGCACAGAGATAAACTTCACTTTATGGGATTCACCGTAGGTTTTCCACAAATGGTAAGCCACTTGTTTAACACCAATTTCATGCTGTGCGCCGCCCAGATTGAAGAAGCAGTAGTGGGTACGAGCGCCTTTTTTGATAAATTGATAGCTAGAAACGCCAGAGTCAAAACCACCCGAAATCAAGGACAATACATCTTCCTGTGTTGCCATCGGAAAACCGCCTAGACCTTCAATACGCTTAGTCACCATATAAAGGTTATCGCGCTCAATCTCTAAATTAACGGTAATGTCCGGATTCTTTAAACGCACGCCTAGCGCATCGGTAAACTGGTTTAAGCCACCACCGACATAACGTTCAACTTCAATAGAATTAAAATCATGATCGCCAGTACGCTTTACTCGCACGCAGAAGGTTTTACCCGCGAGTTGGTCACGGTAAACAGGCAAGACTTGCTGATAAATATCATCAACAGATTCAAAGCTGTACTCATCCACTTGCACTACGTGTGCAATGCCAGGAATACACGCCAGACGCTCACCGAAAGCTTGGGCCAATTCAGGCTTATCCTTTGGTACCATCACCATAATGCGGTCCCATTGACGCTGCACTTTTGCATCTTCGTCAACTTTTTTAAGCACATTACGGATGTTAGTTTCGAGCATTTTGGTGAAGCGCATGCGTACAGGCTTGCTCTTCATCATGATTTCTGGATACAGCTTTACAATAAACTTCATGGGATTTCCGCGGGCAATTTTAAAACAGCAAAATTGGTTAAAAGAATAATCGGGGGATTATATACCCAAGCAACCTAAAAAGGCGAGTTTCAGCGCACATAGCCAACAGCGACACAGGCCAAATTTGTGGCGTATTCATCGCGTATTAATGACTAAATCACGGCAGCTAATTAGGCTGAAATAATGTCACTAAAGCCTATTCGAATGGTTTGAATTTCCCTGCTTAAAATAAGTGATTTGAGATAAATCATTAACAATAAGTCGTTGAGGGATAGTTAAGGAAACTTAGGGATTACACACTCAATGTGATTAACGTAAAGCCCAAATGGATTTAAATCAACCACAGAAATTTGATGCATAACACTTTAACTAAAAGGGAAAAGTCCACATTAGCTCAATAAAAAAGCCGCAAGATTATTGCGGCTTTAGATTGGGAGAGTATCTAAACACTTAAGGCGAATTACCGATCTGAATTTCTTCAGACTCCTTAGCTTTACCTTGCTCAATAGCAATTTCAACCCTGCGGTTACGGGCACGATTTTCCGGAGAATCGTTAGGGACAATCGGATTGTTAGACGCCATACCAACCACTTTCATTCGATTAGAATCAAAGCCGCTGACCTGTACTAACTCATGGGCCACTGCCACGGCACGTTTGCTGGATAAATCCCAATTAGAACTATAGAGCTCATCGCTTATTTGCATATCATCCGTGTAACCTGACACTGTGATGACACCTGGCACATCTTTTAACAATTCGCCGACTGAGCGTACCACAGGTTTAAATCGAGGCTGCAGGAAACCTGAGCCAGAAGCAAATGAACCCTTCTCACGTATACGAATAATAATCTGCTGACCTAATGACTCAATTTCAATCGCTCCATCGGTGATCTCTTTATTGAGCTCCTGCGCCATCTTCTTCACTTGCTGATTGATCTTTTCTTGCGCCGCTGCCGCTTCCGCTTTAACCGCATCGGCCACTTCTTGCGCCGTAGCACTCGCTTCGCCACCCCGCTGAGAACCATTTTGCTGCTGCACGCCTCCCGCACTATCGTCTTCACCCGCTTGGAAATCCAATACAGGTTCAGTCATTTCATTCGTTTGCTGGTTAATGATTTCAATCGGAGTCGGATCGGGGCGACCTGGTCTAAATTCTAAGGCAATGACAGAAGTCCCTTTCGGGATGTCTTTAACTTCCACCTTATTTTGCACACCAAAGGCATACTTCATTGAGCCCGCGATCTGTTTAAACTTCATCACGTCCATTTCAGAAAATGACAATAACAACACGAAGAAGCACATCAACAGCGACATCAAGTCGGCAAATGTTGCAAGCCACATAGGTGCTCCGGGCGGTGGACAGTTGCACTTAGCCTTAGCCATTGGCTACTCTCCGTCCGTTGTATCTATTTTGCGATTTTTCTCAGCCAGATAATTTTTCAAGAAGCCTTCAATCACCCTAGGGTTTTGTCCGTCTTGAATCGCCAATACCGCATCCATAATAAGATTACGGTTAAGCATTTCTTCTCCCATCCTAATTGTTAGCTTATCCGCGATAGGCAAGCAAACCATGTTAGCGACCATAGCGCCGTATAATGTGGTTAACAAAGCAACGGCCATCGAGGGACCAATAGATTTAGGATCTGACATGTTAGATAGCATGGCCACAAGACCCACAAGCGTACCTATCATGCCCATCGCTGGGCCAACATCGCCAAAGGCTCTAAATATGCCAATCCCCGTCCGATGACGTTCTTCCGTTAGAGCGATATCCTTCTCTAGGGCTGCACGCACCACTTCACCATCGTGACCGTCGACCAACATATCAACAGCCTTTTGCATAAAAGTATTGGTAATTTGAGCTTCTTCTAATGCCAAAAACCCCCCTTTACGGGCGGCATCCGCCATAGTGACTGACTGCTCAATCAAATCTTCTGGTTTATCAATCTTAAATACAAAGGCTTTCAAAGCAATTTTAACGGCACTAAAAAACTGTTTAAGAGTGAACTTCATCATTACCACGAAGAAGGACCCACCGAACACAATCAGGATCGAGGGCACATCAACGAAAATCATCAAGCCGCCACTGGTCACCATAGCGCCGAGAATAAAACCAAAGGCTCCCACAATTCCGATTATTGTTGCTAAATCCACAACGGCTCCTCAATTTTCGTAATAAACGACATAATACTTACTCTGGGTAAGCAAGAACACTCAGTTATTCTACCGAATAAGATAATCCCACCGACACACATACGAGCCTTGTTTATCCAGTTAAAAATTACCATACAAATGATGATACTATTGTCAGTTATCGGACACACACTAAGCAAGTTTAGCGACAATTTATATTTTCTGGAAAAATTTCAGTAACAAAGCGTGCTATTGAGCAAATATCTTTAGTCTGAATTTGACCCTTACGCCGCCCTGATATACCTTGTGTCCGCTAAATCAAAGGAAACCTGAACGTGGCGAAGAAACCCGAAAATCTTAGTTTTGAAGAATCCCTTGGCGAACTTGAACGCATCGTTGCCGATCTAGAACAAGGCGATATATCCCTCGATGACGCGTTAAAACAATTTGAACGTGGCATCAATCTCGTTCGAAATAGCCAAGCAAAACTCGAACAAGCCCAACAAAAAGTGGCCATTTTACTGAAACAAGATGAAAATGCGCCCCTATCCCCCTATGCCGTTGAGGGCGAATAAGCGTGTTAGTCAGTACCATTCAAGAATATCAACAACGAGTTGATGATCAATTAAAACAGCGTTTTAGTACGCTTGAAGATACAGCTCCCCAATTAAAAGCCGCTATGACTTACGGTGCCTTATTGGGAGGGAAGCGCATTCGACCGTTCCTCGTATACAGTGTAGGACGCATGTTTGGGGTCGAACTCGAAAAGTTAGATGCTTGCGCCGCAGCCATTGAATGTATCCATGCTTATTCATTAATCCACGACGATTTACCCGCCATGGACGATGACGAGCTCCGCCGTGGCCAGCCGACCGTGCATATTGCCTTTGATGAAGCGACGGCCATTTTAGCGGGGGATGCTCTGCAAACCTTAGCCTTTGAAATTGTCACCGAAGCCGTAGCAGGGATCAGCAGCGAACAACATATTGCTATGGTAAGAGTATTAGCCAAAGCCTCAGGTTATCGTGGTATGTGTGGAGGCCAAGCAATAGACTTAGCCTCGACCGATAAACATATTGATCTTAAAGCATTAACTCAGCTACATAATATGAAAACCGGCGCCCTTATCAGCTGCGCCGTTGAGTTAGCTTTGATCGCCGCAAACGCGCCAAAAGATCAGTATGCTGCTATGATGGATTTTGCTCGTGCGGTCGGACTCGCCTTCCAAGTACAAGACGATATCCTTGACATCGTAGCCACCACCGAAGAGCTAGGTAAACCGCAAGGCTCTGATACTGAATCGAATAAGAGTACGTTTCCACAACTACTTGGACTACAAGGTGCACAAGACACCGCCAAACAACTGATCCAAGAGGCACTATCAGCGCTGGCTAAATTGCCATACAATAGCCAGTTAATTGCAGACTTCGCCCGCTATATCATTGAGCGAAGAATATAATAAGAGTCGAAGTATCTCGCTATGAGTTTGGACATTTCTCAGTTTCCCGTGTTGGCGCAGGCCAACACCCCCAATGAGCTCCGCCAGCTTCCTCAGGCACTTTTACCACAAGTAGCCGATGAACTGCGCGAGTTCCTTCTTAAGTCTGTTGGCATGTCCAGCGGACATTTTGCCTCTGGGCTCGGCACAGTAGAACTCACTGTGGCACTGCACTATGTCTACAATACCCCCTTTGATCGACTGATCTGGGACGTAGGCCATCAAGCCTATCCCCATAAAATTCTCACGGGTCGACGTGACAAGATGCACACCATTCGGCAAAAAGATGGCTTACATCCTTTCCCATGGCGTGAAGAAAGTGAATACGACACTTTCAGCGTTGGCCATTCTGGCACGTCGATTAGCGCCGCGCTGGCGATGGCGATAGCTGCAGAAAAAGAACAAGCAGGTCGTAAAGTGGTCGCTGTGATCGGCGATGGCGCTATGACTGGCGGCATGGTGTTTGAAGCCATGAACCACGCGGGCGACTTGCACAATGACATGCTCGTGGTACTGAACGACAACGAAATGTCGATTTCAGAAAATGTCGGCGCCCTCAACAATCATTTAGCACAACTGATGTCAGGCCGTTTCTACACCACACTGCGCGAAGGCGGCAAAAAAGTGTTAAAAGGTATGCCAGTCATCAAAGAAATGGCCAAGCGCACTGAGGAACACCTCAAAGGTATGGTCGTTCCTGGCACTCTATTTGAAGAGTTAGGTTTCAACTACATAGGTCCTATCGATGGCCATGATGTAGACGCTCTGGTCGAGACCATGCGCAATATGCGTAATCTGAAAGGTCCACAGGTGCTGCACATCATGACCAAAAAAGGTCGTGGTTATGAACCTGCTGAAAAAGATCCTATCGGTTGGCATGCTGTGCCTAAGTTTGACCCATCACTCTTTAAAAAGCCGGCCACCAAACCCGGTTTACCGACCTTTTCTCAAGTCTTCGGTAAATGGTTGTGCGACATTGCCGAACAAGATGAGAAAGTGTTAGCGATTACTCCTGCGATGCGTGAGGGTTCTGGCATGGTGGAGTTTTCCCAGCGCTTCCCGAAACAATATTTTGATGCAGCGATTGCTGAGCAGCATGCCGTCACCTTAGCGGCGGGTTTTGCCTGCGAAGGCTTCAAGCCTGTAGTCGCGATTTACTCGACTTTCCTGCAACGCGCCTATGATCAGCTTATTCACGATGTGGCACTACAACAATTGCCCGTGTTATTTGCCATTGACCGTGGCGGTATCGTCGGTGCAGATGGTCCAACCCACCAAGGTGCATTCGATTTAAGTTTTATGCGTTGTATCCCTAATATGGTGATCATGGCGCCGTCCGATGAAAACGAATGTCGTCAAATGCTCTACACTGGCTATTGCTATGATGCGGGCCCAAGTGCGGTGCGTTACCCAAGAGGCAGTGCAACGGGAGCGATGCAAGTCGAGTCCATGACTGCGTTGCCAATTGGTAAAGGTGTCATTAAGCGTATCGGTAAGCGTATTGCCATACTTAACTTTGGTACCTTGCTCGCATCGGCATTAACCGCTGCCGAAAGCTTAGATGCGACGGTTGTCGATATGCGCTTTGTGAAACCACTTGATGTTGATCTGGTAAAAGAAATGGCACTAACCCATGAAGTGTTAGTCACTGTGGAGGAAAATGCCATTATAGGCGGTGCGGGTGCCGGAGTGCTTGAACAGCTTCAAAAGCTAAAAATGCCTAAAGCCGTACTCCAAATTGGTTTGCCAGACGAGTTCATTAAACATGGCTCGCCAGAGGAAGTCATCCACGATTTGCAACTGGATGCCGAAGGCATACTGGCGCAAATCAATGCTTATCTAGCGCAATAGGCTGAACTTGCTTATCTCGTTAAGACGCTAAATGTTATCAATAAAAAATTCCACCCATAAAAAAAGGACTGCAATTGCAGTCCTTTTTTGTTGCTGTCTGTTATAACAGCGGCTGATCCAATAAAGCTTAAGCTTCGATATCTATCGTTGCACTTTCTTGGTTAGGGCCACCCTGTGACACCATCACCATAGCAGGGCGCAGCAAGCGACTGTTCAGCTCATAACCCTTTTGCATCACCAACATCACAGTGTTCGCAGGGAACTCGGCGCTTGGCTGCATGCCAATCGCTTGATGTTGGTCAGGGTTAAATGACTGACCTTGTGGATCAATTTGCTTAACACCAAATTTAGCCACCGCAGTGAGTAAGCTTTTTTGAGTTAACTCAACACCTTGATAAATCGCTTTCGTCGCTTCATCTTCTGGGTTTGTCCCCATTAGCGCTCGCTCCATGTTATCAAGCACAGGCAAAAGTTCATTGGCGAACTTTTCCAAGGCAAACTTGTTCGCCTTTTCCACATCCATTGCGGCACGACGACGAATGTTATCGACCTCGGCTGCGGCGCGGATGACTGAATCCTTCTGCTCTTCAACTTTCGCCAAAGCTTCAGCGAGTAACTGTTCCAGCTCTTCAATACGGAAATTGGCCTGGGTAAGCTCATCGATCAGACTTGCTTCTGCGGTAGATACTTCAGACTCTACACCCTCTTGGATCAGATCCTGTTCTGCTTTAATCGATTCGTTGCTCATTTTCACTCCAGCTAAAAATGCTTTGTTTCTGAAATACTCTGGGCATATTATGGGGATCAATTTTGACGTTTCAAGGCCTAAGGCCAGATCTAGCATAAATATGACCACAAAGTTTCATACTATCGGCCTTATCGGCAAACCTCACCACCAAGGGACCAACCAAACCTTAAAACGTCTGCATTATTGGCTGACAATGCAGGGCTTTGAAGTCTTAGTGGAAGAGCGTGTTGCTACCGAATTAGGACCCAATATCATAGCGGTCGATTTACTAGAAATTGGCGCGCGTTGCGACTTAGCCATAGTCGTCGGTGGTGACGGTAACATGCTCGGCGCGGCAAGGGTATTAGCCCGCTTCGATTTAGGCGTGATTGGGGTTAACCGCGGCAATTTAGGCTTTTTAACCGATCTGCCGCCCGATGCCTTCGAAGAAGCACTCGCCAAGGTACTCGATGGAGAGTTCGATACCGAGCATAGATTCTTACTCGAAGCCGAAGTCTATCGCCACGGTATGCTCAAGGCGAGCAACACCGCCGTCAACGAAGCCGTACTCCATCCGGGTAAAATTGCCCACATGATTGAGTTTGAGGTCTATATTGACGATCAGTTCATGTACAGCCAACGTGCCGACGGCATGATAGTGTCAACGCCTACCGGTTCAACGGCCTACGCCCTCTCCGCTGGCGGCGCTATTCTGACGCCTAATTTACAGGCACTAATCTTAGTACCTATGTTCCCGCACACTTTGTCGTGCCGCCCGATTGTTGTCGATGCGTGCAGCACCATAAAAATGGTTGTGTCACCTGAAAATGGCGAAAACCTCGAAGTCAGCTGTGATGGCCACGTGCATTTAGCCGTGTTACCCGGCGATGAAATCATAGTGCGCCGCAGCTCTGAACGTTTACGGCTTATTCATCCTAAAGGACACAACTATTTCCACGTGCTGCGGACCAAATTAGGCTGGGGCAGCAAGTTGTTTTAAGTCTGTATCTGTTGGCTAAATCACCAATAAAAGAGACATATCACGTCTCTTTTTTATTTTGTAAATTTAACCTAGAAGGTTGCGATTAAAGCCTTATCTTTTCCCCTGCACAGTCTTTGGTGAACTTTTTAGCACCTCTCACAAACAACTAATATTCGCATTAATGGCGTTTGAGCATTAATGAAACTAACCAGTCTGATAAAAGTTCAAACAGTATTTTTTAGTTTTGTTACTTAAAATTTCTGCTTCAATTTCACCCTGTTCTCTCAATTTCCCCTCTTAACCCATTAGAAGCGGTCACTTTTTATTTCAACTTTTCTGTTATTCGCTCAATATACTTGAATATTTGGGCTGGCTGTTCGCTCAAATAAACTGAAACTAAATTAAATAATGGTTATTAAATTTCATATTAAAGTAAAATTCATTAAGTGATATCCATCACAATAAAATCCCACCATTTTAAAACGTGCTCTAGGTCACTATAAAAAACCATTCCAAAATGGACATATTAGGCAAACATTACAATAGCTTGATGAAAATAGAAGTAAATGAGTTAATCTAGCCACAACAATCTATGCGACCTTAATCACACCTTAAAAATGACTGAAAAAACCAATAACAGACTATTAATGAAATAAATGGATCAGTTAATTGCAATAATGACGATGAATATGAGTGATAGCTCTACTTTTAATAACCAGAAAAACAACAAATTTAATTTAATATAACCAAAGTAGATATACACCCAACAGTCTAAGTGATCATTGTCACATATAAGAAAATCCCCCGAGAGAAGCACCCCGCAGCACTGTAAATTAGCATTTCATATAACAGCCAAGATGATCTAGATCATATTAGTCAAGCTCACAATAGCGTCTAGTACACAACACAGAATGTCGAGACCGTAAGTACTTGCAGTATTAACTGCTGATTTATTGGTCTGGGAAGTCGACATGAAGGCAGATGAAAAATCCTAATATCAATAATAAGACAGACCACTTTATGAAGAGGCAAGCATGACAATACTTCAACTCCTCGCTAGCTTGACGCCAGTGCTCAGTGTAATGCTATTTCTAGTGTTACTCAGAATGCCTGCATCTAAGGCTATGCCTATCTCCATGATAATCACAGCGCTCGCCGCCGTGTTTATTTGGCAAATGGATACCACATTACTGGCGGCATCGGTCCTCGAAGGACTGCTCTCAGCCATCACACCGTTAACCATCATTTTTGGTGCCGTATTCCTACTCAATACCCTGAAATACTCAGGTGCCATGGACACTATCCGTGCTGGGTTTACTAACATCAGTGCCGATGCCCGTGTACAAGTCATCATCATCTGTTGGTTATTCGGTGCCTTTATTGAAGGTAGTGCTGGTTTTGGCACTCCCGCAGCCATTGGCGCACCACTACTGGTATTGCTTGGCGTACCACCCGTTGCCGCAGCTGTCGTGGCTTTGATTGCTGACTCGGCCTGTGTATCCTTCGGTGCGATTGGTCTACCTGTACTCTTTGGGATGGAACAGGGTCTGATCCAAGGTGGCGTGAGTATGGCGGCGGAGCAATTTGCTGCCCATGGCGGTAACTATGCTGGTTATGCGCGATATATCGTCATGCATATGATCACTATCGACTTAATCACAGGTTCATTAATTCCTCTCGTAATGGTGACCATGCTAACTGGATTCTTTGGTCGCAATAAATCCTTTAAGGAAGGCTTAGCAATTTGGAAATTTGCGATTTTCTCAGGTCTTGCCTTTACCGTCCCCGCATGGATCATCAACTACCTTGCAGGCCCAGAATTCCCTTCGGTTATCGGTTCATTGATCGGTATGGCCTTAGTGATCCCGGTTGCGCGTAAAGGCTACTTACTGCCTAAAACGCCATGGAATGATTTCGCAGAGAATGACAGTCAAGAAAGCGGAAAAGTCGAAACAACGGCTAAGTTTTCTCAAATTGCCGCTTGGACACCTTACATCATCATGGCTGCGCTTTTGGTACTGTCGCGTACAGTGGCACCGTTAAAAGCATGGTTATCAAGCTTTAACATCAGCTGGACAGGCCTAATGGGCACTGAGCTTAAAGCCAGCTTCGCAACCTTATATGCACCAGGTGCCTTCTTTGTTGCCGTGTGTATTCTAGGTTTCTTCCTGTTCAAAATGAAAAGCCCTGCGATTCAGCAAACGGTCGGTGTTTCATGTAAGTCCATGTTGCCAACCATTATTTCATTAGGCGCATCAGTGCCTATGGTGAAAATCTTCTTAAACTCAGGCGCGAATGGTGCAGGCCTTGCCTCAATGCCTGTCGCTTTAGCGGATATGTTGGCAGGTTCCATGGGCGCAGTGTGGGCTTGGATGGCACCTATCGTGGGGATTTTTGGTGCCTTCTTATCGGGTTCAGCCACTTTCTCAAATATGATGTTCTCCAGCCTTCAATACAGCGTGGCCGACAATATTGGCATGAACCACACACTGGTATTGGCACTACAAGGTATCGGAGCAAACGCCGGTAACATGATGTGCGTAATGAACGTGGTTGCCGCTGCAACGGTAGTGGGTATGGCAGGTAGAGAATCAGAAATTATCCGTAAAACAATGCCTGTTGCCATTGGTTATGCCTTACTGGCGGGCACAATAGCTACCCTGTGGGGTGGATTCTAAGCCGTTTTATTTTATTGAATGCCCGAAGTCACTCCCAGTGACTTCGGCTTTAATCTATTAATAAAGAGAGTGATGCTATGTCGATTAACTATAAACTGGTCATCGATGATCTAAGAACGCAATTAGGTGATCATCCCGTGACGGATGATCCCGTTCGCCGTTTTGCCTGGTCCACCGATGCAAGCTACTTCAGGATAGTCCCAGAAGTGGTTGTCCATGCAGAAACCCTAGAACAGGTAAAGCTCACATTAGCCGTTGCCCGTAAGCATGATGCACCCGTCACGTTTAGGGCCGCTGGAACCAGTTTATCTGGCCAAGCTATCGGTGAAGGTATTTTGTTGATCCTTGGCCATGATGGTTTTAGAAAGATTGAAGTCAGTAGCGATGCCAAACAGATCACCTTAGGTGCTGCTGTCATTGGTTCCGACGCTAACGCCGTACTCGCGCCGCTTAACCGCAAAATTGGTCCCGATCCCGCCACCATAGGCTCCGCCAAAATTGGTGGTATTGTGGCAAACAATGCTTCGGGAATGTGCTGTGGTACAGCGCAAAACAGTTACCAAACTATCGCTTCCGCGAAACTTCTTTTTGCAGATGGTACTGAACTCGATACTGGCTGTGAAAAATCAAAAGCTGCCTTTGTTAAATCCCATGGAAAAATACTGGATGCGCTGACAGAACTGTCGCACATGACTCGTCATAACACAGTGTTAGCGGACAGAATTCGTAAAAAGTATTCCATTAAAAATACCACCGGCTACGGCATCAATTCGTTACTCGATTTTACCGACCCATTTGACATCATCAACCACTTAATGGTGGGGATGGAAGGCACCTTAGCCTTTATTAATGAAGTCACTTATCACACAGTGAATGAAGCTAAATTTAAAGCCTCAGCTATGGCCGTATTCCATAATATGGAAGATGCCGCACGAGCCATACCACTGATAAACGGTGAAAGCGTTTCTGCGGCTGAACTCCTTGATTGGCCATCAATCAAAGCAGTAACGGGCAAGCCTGGCATGCCAGATTGGTTATCAGAATTGCCGGCCCTATCCGCTATTCTACTGATAGAATCCCGTGCTGATGACGACAAAACCTTAGATAATTATACTCAAGATGTCACCGCGAAACTCGCCGGTTTTGACTTTATCCGCCCAATGGAATTTAGTACTAATCCAGCGATTTATGACAAATACTGGGCAATGCGCAAAGGCTTGTTCCCGATTGTAGGTGGTGAGCGTCCAAAGGGAACCTCAGTTATCATCGAAGACGTGGCCTTTGAACTAGAGCACCTTGCTGCTGCGGCGCACGATATCACTGAGCTTTTCCATAAACATGGTTACCCTGAAGGCTGTATTTATGGCCATGCTCTTGCGGGGAACTTCCACTTTATCATTACCCCCACCTTCTCGACTCAAGCCGATATCGATCGTTTCCATGCCTTTATGGATGATATTGCCGACATGGTGATTAACAAGTACGACGGTTCAATGAAAGCCGAGCATGGTACTGGCCGTGCTGTCGCGCCGTTCGTCGAAAAAGAATGGGGACAAGATGCTTACACTTTGATGAAGAGCATCAAACAAGTATTTGATCCACAGGGTATTCTAAACCCAGGCGTTATTCTTAACGACGATAGCAATGTCCACGTTAAAAACATCAAGCCCTGCCCTGTGGTCGATGATTTTGTTGATAAGTGTATCGAATGTGGTTTCTGTGAAAAAACCTGCCCAACATCAGCACTCAACTTCTCACCTCGTCAGCGTATTGCGACTCTGCGTGAAATCGAACGTTTAGAACAATCCGGTGATAAAGCCGCAGCAGCAGAAATGCGCGCCGCCGCTAAATACGATGTAGTTGATACCTGTGCCGCCTGCCAGCTTTGTACTATTGCTTGCCCAGTGGATAACAGCATGGGCCAACTGGTGCGTAAACTGCGCACGCCGTACATCAGCACTACTGAACAAAAAGTCTTAGATTTCCAAGCCAAACACTTTGGCGCAGTTAACCAGGTTATCAGTTCAGGTTTTGACATGCTTGGCGTGATCCACAAGATCACTGGCGATAACATTACCAGTGCCCTAATGAAAACCGGCCGTTTGATTTCAAAAGAAGTGCCTTATTGGAACCCCGATTTCCCGAAAGGCGGCAAATTGCCAAAACCATCCCCCGCTAAAGTTGGCCAAGAAACAGTGGTTTACTTCCCAGCCTGCGGCGGCAGAACCTTTGGTCCGACGCCAAAAGATCCCGATAACCGCACTTTGCCAGAGGTGGTCGTCACGCTGCTGGAACGTGCTGGCTATAACGTCATCACACCAGAAAAAACCCGCGATTTATGTTGCGGCCAGATGTGGGAATCTAAGGGCGACTTTAAAAACGCCGATGCCAAACGCCAAGAACTTATCGATGCAGTGAGCAAGATGATCAATGGTGGCAAGCTGCCAGTGATCGTCGATGCCCTGTCTTGCACTTACCGCACTTTGTCAGGTAATCCAAAAGTACAAATTATCGACTTAGTTGAGTTTATGCACGACAAGCTACTGACTAAGCTCAACATCAGCAAAAAAGTCAATGTGGCACTGCACTTAGGTTGTAGCGCACGCAAGATGAAACTTGAACCTAAGATGCAAGCAATCGCCGATGCCTGCTCTGCACAAGTGCTCAAACCTGCGGGAATTGACTGCTGCGGTTACGCGGGTGAAAAAGGCTTGTATAAGCCTGAAATCAACGCCAGCGCACTACGTAATATCAAAAAGCTCATTCCTGTCGAGATTAAGGAAGGCTATTACGCCAACCGTATGTGCGAAGTCGGTTTGACCCAACACAGCGGCATTTCATACCGCCACTTAGCTTATCTGCTCGAAGAGTGCAGCCGCTAATCTGGTATGACAATAGTAAACAACGGGGCTATTTTTAGCCCCGTTTGTTTATATAAGCGAACTATTCTCATTTATTTGTCATTAAGTATTTTTTGAGAATTTAAAACCTGAATAAATACATTTTAAAATCAATATAATCATCAAGTTAAAATATTCTCATTTTTGAAAAAATCAACAAGCTCATTTACTAAATTAGGGCTACTTATTCCGCTAAGATAGGCCTATATTTGATCAACTACCTTAGCATTAGTGTGGATATTGGGTCACACTGCAAGGCAATGTCGTTCACTAACAAGAAAGAGAAAACACAATGAAAATCGCCCTTTTCATCCCGTGTCTAGTCAATCAAATGATGCCAGAGGTCGCGATTGCCACCTTGGAATTATTAGAGAAACTCGGGCACCAAGTGATTCTGCCCGCGGGTCAAACATGCTGTGGCCAGCCGATGACAAACTCGGGTTGCTTCGATGCAGCACGCAGTACCACCCTTAAATTGCTCAACGCCTTTAAAGGAGTGGAATGCGACGCTATTGTTTGCCCTGCCGCCTCTTGTTTAGTGGCCGCCAAAGAAAACTTCCACGAGTTTGATAGCAGCCCAGAAGCACAAGCTGTGATCAACAAACTCTATGAACTCACAGAGTTTTTACACGATATCGCGCCGATCCCAGCCTTTACAAAGCCCTTCGCGCACAAGGTAAGCCTGCAACTAAGTTGCCATGGCATTCGCATGTTAAGCCTTGCCACCCCAAGTGAGCAAATGGGGCCAAGATTCAACAAAGTCGAAGCTGTATTGGCCAATATTGCAGGCATAGACATAGTGTATCCAGACCGCCGTGACGAATGCTGCGGCTTTGGTGGCACCTTCGCCGTCGATGAAGGCGCAGTGTCGGCCAAAATGGGCAAAGACAAAGCCCACGCCCACGCCGCAACGGGTGCTGAGTATGTGGTGGGTTTTGATCCCTCATGCCTATTGCACCTCGATGGCATGATCCGCAGACAGCAATTGCCGATTGAAATTCGCCACATAGCGCAAGTGCTAAACGCCGCGATCTAGGAGACTCACCATGGCTTACAATCATAATCACGGAGCTAATGGCTCCCAAGTCCATGCCCATAAAGCCGATATTTTTTGCCGCGACGAAACCCGTGTCGACTGGCATTCAAAAGCGCTATGGATGCTCAGAGAAAAACGCGACCGCGCCGCGGGTAGCATCCCAGAATGGGAACAACTGCGCCAGCTTGGCTCAGAAATTAAGCTCCACACGCTAACCCATCTTGCTCAATATCTTGAAACCTTTGAACAAAACTGTATCGCCAACGGTATACAAGTCCATTGGGCGAAAGATGGCGCAGAGCACAATCGTATCGTGCATGACATTTTATCCCGCCATAAAGTCAAAAAGTTGGTGAAGTCTAAGTCTATGCTGACCGAGGAATGTCACCTCAATCCGTACTTAGAACAACGTGGCATTGAAGTCATAGACACCGACTTAGGTGAGCGGATTATTCAGCTCGCCAAAATGCCACCATCACACATAGTCGTGCCTGCTATCCATATGAAAAAGGAAGAAGTCGGCGAACTCTTCCATGAGAAACTCGGCACTAAAGCAGGGGCAGCCGATCCCTTGTATTTAACCCGCGCCGCCCGTGCCCACCTGCGTGAACAGTTCCTTAGCGCCGATGCCGCGATGACAGGCGTGAACATGGCGATTGCCGATAAAGGCGCCGTGGTGGTCTGCACGAACGAAGGCAACGCCGACATGGGTGCTAACCTGCCTAAGTTGCAGTTGCATTCAATGGGCATCGACAAAGTGGTGCCCGATATCGATAGCGCAGCCGTCTTGCTACGCACACTGGCGCGCAACGCCACAGGCCAACCTGTCACGACTTATAGCGCCTTTTACCGTGGCCCACAGCCCGAAGGTGAGATGCACATTATTATCGTCGACAATGGCCGCACTGAGATGCTCAAGGATAAAATCCTCGCAGAATCATTGAAGTGTATTCGTTGTGGTGGTTGCCTCAATACCTGTCCTGTGTATCGTCGCTCCGGCGGTTACAGCTACAACTACACCATACCTGGCCCAATTGGTATCGCAGTGGGCGCTAAGATTGATGACACTAACTCGATTGCCTGGGCCTGTACCTTGTGTGGCAGCTGTACCTATATCTGCCCAACGAAGGTGCCGCTCGATAAGATTATTTTCCACCACAGACGCCTTAAGGCTGAAGCCGGAAAACTCCCCTATGGCAAAAACAGTTACATGCCATTAGTGGGTAAATTTATGGCAAGCGAAACCATGCTGAACTGCTCTATGAGTGTGGCGAGAACTGCGCTGCGCATTCTACCGGGTAGTCTGTTAAAACCCTTTAGCGGTGCATGGGGTAAATACCGTGAACTGCCCGTTGCCCCGAACTCCAGCTTCGAAGCTTGGTTTAAGAAACACAGGAGCCTATAAGATGTCTAGTAAACTTGAAATTCTCAATGCGCTCAAACTGTCGGCCTTAACAAATCATCCTATGCCAAGCATAGATGTGACGCCAAGAGTAGAAAATCTCGTCGGCCAATTCGAGACCAACCTCAATACTGTCGCGGGTACGCTGCATAAAGAAGGTGGCATCAAAGCCCTGCAAGCCAAAGTCGATGAACTTATCGCCCAAGGGTTACAGGTCATCTCCCTTGTAGAGGGTGTCACGGCAAACCGTGAAATGCCACCCACTGCCCACGAGCTCAAAAACATAGATTATGCAGTGATCCCAGGTGACATTGGCGTTGCCGAAAACGGTGCCATTTGGGTTAACAATAAGAATCTAGGCCACAGAGTGACACCTTTTATCTGTGAAAACCTGATCTTAGCCCTGCCAACGAATAAGATTGTGCCGACCCTACATCAGGCAGCTAAAGAAATCACGTTAGCCTCAGGTGAGTTCGGGGTGTTTATCGCGGGTCCATCAAAAACCGCCGATATCGAACAAGCCCTCGTCGTCGGCGCCCACGGCGCCTGCAGCTTGAACGTGTATTTGCTCTAATGCCTCGAGATTTAATGTAACCAAGAAAATTCAAGGGTTATGGAATAATCGAAACACAAAAGCCGCCTTCATTAGCGGCTTTCTTATTGAGACTTCGCTGAATGATATTTGAGTTGTAGGCTGATAAACCACTAACACAGCTTACCAATTAACGTTTATTGACTAACAGTTTACAGGCTTGCCATGGCATTCACTCGCCGACTCGGTGAATAGAAACCTAGGGCCTCTAAGCTTATGAACGAGAGCCATGGCCGTTCTCATGCATCCCTGCATTGCACGACATTCAGGCGTCCTGCCTATCAGATGGCGAACTGGCAGTTAAACACGGATGTTGTTCAAGTCAATCCGTGGATGCAGGGCCGCTCCATCCTGCTCTTTGATGAACGGCGCCGTCCCTAACATTTATCTGCGTACGTTAGTGACGCTTAAATACAAACCCAACATTAAGATGTTGATTTACATTGTGATATAACTACGTTCTAAGACAATCGTTAGTGATAAGCAGGGGATCTTTATCAAGTCGCTTTAACCACGTGCGATAGCGCACATACTGAGGATACCTTGGTAGTATCCTCGACTCGGTTGATAGTATTCTCGATTATGTCCATGAGGCATTTATAGTAAAGGTGAGTAAATGAACGAGGTATTACTACAAATAAAGGCGCTCACCAATGGTGATCCTTTGTTGACGGCTGTCATTGTTGGAGTATTAACATTTACGTTAATTGGACTCGTAGGCTACATGCTAAAAGATGTCCCCGCGAAGCTGTTAAGTTGGCTCAGTAGTCTGCTGTTTGTGCGGCTCACTATAGACGATAGCCATCAGGCGCGCACAGAGGTATTCAATAAACTGTCCTTTTTGATCAGTAATACTACCATTCCGTTTTTTTCACGCTCTATCTCTGAGGCTGTGTACTATGACTATAGTGTGAGTTACGACGGGCGTGTCAGTGTTAAATCTATCGGCTACGGTATGCACCTGTTTAAATACGGTGGTTGTTTCATGTTGGCTACCCGATCTAAGGTCGATAGTACGATGGCATACGATTCTATTACTGTAAGTGCACCATGGTGGGCAAAAGATAAACTATATAGTTTTTTAGAAGATACTCGTGGAGACATATCTACAGAGCCGAAAGTTAATATTTTCGAAGAAACCGAATGGTGTCGCTATGGCACATTGAAATCATCGGGTTTTAGTGAATTAGTGCTAGATGAAGAGTTTAAGCAGAAGTTGATGGGAGAAGTTGATAACTTCGCAAGTAGAGGGAAATCGGTTGTAAGTAAGCTAACCATACTGTTACATGGAAAAACGGGTACTGGTAAGACGGGTATAGCGAGAGCCTTAGCTGTTGAGTATCATCGCGATCTATACATATTGAATCTATCGACTGTAAATGATGCCACTATTCATAAGGCGATTAGAAAGGTACCGCCCGGAGCTATGTTGTTAATAGAGGACTGTGACTGTGTAAAGGCGACGGTATCACGAACTGCTGAAAGCAATGTAGATAACCCACCACTCACTTTAGGTGGCGTTCTAAACGCGTTAGACGGAATCATTCCTCTTGATGACTGCCTTGTAATAATGACCACAAATCATCCTGATAATCTTGACCCAGCGTTGATACGTAAAGGTCGTGTAGATGTCAGTATTGAAGTACCACTTATCAGTGCAAAACAAGTTAATGAAGACTACTTTGAACGTTTTGGCGCAGTTCTTAATAGAACTGAGCCATTGTTAGGTTGTGAAGTCTATGAACTCCATCGCAGAGCGAACTTAAGATATGGTGTGTGTTGTAAGCCAGTGTAGATGCTCTGGATTCAACAAACCATGAGGTCATGATAGCCATGAATAACAATAAACTGATCGTCTTCAATTAGTGGTAACTGGCCGAGTTGCTGTAATCTGATTTTTAATTCAGCAAGCAGAAATACATTGTCATCCGCCAAACCGGCAGGAAAAACGGTTTTCGCAATTCTAATCGCGTTAATGGATTTATAGCGAATACACCTTTGCACAAAAAGACAATCAGTAGCCATGATCTCGGATAACACTTGATTTGAGGCTTCATAATCGAGAGGAAAGTCCTCTTCACCGACCAACTGTAGTTGCAAATACACAGGACGAGAAGCTAACAGCGTCATACATTCGCGCCATTTAGTATTATTCATCATAGAACTCATAATGTTAAATTGCTTTTTTACCCCTGATGATTAACAAGTTACCTTTGGTGTTTAACAGCCCGTATAGGGATTAAAAATGGTAGCGAATAAAGTAAGCCGCTTAAAGTAATGGGCTAGACGTAAACTCGTTTAGTACATCTTCTGAGGTTGACTCATATTCAACCACCAGTTTATGGGGTGTAAGCCGATACACTCTCACCTCAATATTCCCTCGCACAGCATAAATTAAAGCGCCGCCATAGGTTGTTTCAGGCCCAAGATCTCCTGCTGGAACTTGCTCGGCGGCGCCAATATACAGGCACCCTGACAATACTGTTAAATTTGCAGAGAGATAATTCGAATTGAGCCCAGCCTCACCTAGCTTACGGAAAATTTCAACCTCATAACAGCCATCGGCGCCAAGTCCTACGAATAGCACATGACCTTGATTGATTTCCAAAATTTCGTCACTCGGCACAGACCACCAATCAGCCGTATCTTCACAGCGATGAGTTAATGCCGCGGGATCAAATATCGCCATTGTGGCGGTATCTGTGTCAAACCGAGTTGTTGTATAGGGTTTACTCATCATCCTTGCCCACTAACAGAAATGATTCTGACTACCTGTTTTATCCTTGATAACTCCAAACCTAAAATAGAAAAATCGCCATAATTTTAGGCCGTTACTACCACTTAATTACAACAATCCTTTACATAAAGGCTTTAGTGAACGCTTCCTTCGACTGGCGAATGTAGTTACGGGCGCTTTTGGCGTGCTGCTCCCACACGGCGCGATCGCTAGGATCGGTAAAGGGGTTTTGCTCGGCGGCAATTGAGCGCTCAAATTTGTCGTAGAAGGTCAGCATGGCCGAAGTGATCTGATTAAAACGTTCCTTGAACTCTTGAAATTCATCAATCTTCTCAGTGGTTTTAATCATGTACTGCACTAACTCTGCATTGCTGTTCGAAGCCAATAGCGCCTCAGCTTTAGCACTGATATTGGCACTCGCCTCGGCAATCACCAGCGCGCGTGCCTGCTCGTCTTTACTCATCACTCGGCTGTAATTTTCAGGTGTGCGGGCAATACTGGCATGCTGTAAGTAACTGCGCAGATGCTTATCGAGATCCTTACGGAAATTATCTAAGTTCTTCTGCATACTGACTAAATCATTGTCGAGTGCAGTGACTTGTTGCAGTTCTTTTTCGATTTCAGACATAAACCGTTCGGCCTGCTGATAAATTTTCAGGCCATTTTCTTCAGCAAACTTTTTATCACTACGGCTTAAGTCACTGTTGTCATAATTAGAGCGATCAAAAGTCGCCGCTAAGAATGACTTAAAGGGTTCGGCAAAGGCGGAATACGCACCGGCACTGACCACGTTTAAGGTGGCAGTAGCTAAGTCACCAAAGGGTTTCACCATAGAGCCTAAACGCGCCTGTTGGAGAGGCGATGCCACACGTTTAGCGTCAGTTAAAACCGACCTAAAAGTGTTATATCCCATAGGGTTAGACATTTTATTGCGCTCAGACGTCGCCAACACAAAGGTGATACTTGAATAAATAGCATTCGAGTACTCGAGGTATTGTCTTTGGCTCTCGAGCTGGGCGGCATAATTTTTACCTAAAGTACGAAAGGACTCAGACTGCACTTCGTAATTCTTGTCAGCTTTCAGCTTATCTAAAATCCCGCCGATAATTTTCTGCTCATTTTTTTGCAGGGCCATATCAAGGCGAATTTTGCCTAAGCTCAAATCGTCCAAACTGATAGGGCCATTAATGGCCTCAATATCAAGACGGATATATTGGCGACTCGGATCATCAATAGACACTCGGTGTGCTAAATATTCGTTAGCCCCAGGGGTGATATCGATTAAAGCAACATGCTGCCACTGGGCATCGAGCTTTAATACCGGAGAGGTCAATACATTGATTCGATATTGGGTTTGAGTATTCTGGGTTTTGACCCAAAACTCTAATAGACCCGCTTCAGAAATAGGGTACTTACTGACGATACTGCTATTGCCTTCGACGCAAAGCAGCGCACTTTCACCTGTGTGAGGTTCAGCGCCTTCAAATTGACAACCCATGATCCACGACCAAGGTTGAGATAAACGATTGCCTTCGAAGTCGCTGGCAAACACTAACTCATTCTCTTTGGCACTGGCATTAACTGTCGTTAACACGCCAAGCAACAGCATAGAAATGACTGCAGTGGTGCGCATAAGGGCCTCATAAAACATAAATTACTAAAATCAACGAGCGAGTCATTCGGCTCAATACCCAGTCATATCAACAATCAATCGACCCAAAAGCCTAAGCGAACTCAGTCTGTTAATTGAGGGCTATAGCCTCGGCTCAACAGCACGCTTGGATAAGTCATTTTTGATTGCAGATTAAACCAGCGAAATGTACCAGAGGCCATCATCCCACGCTAGCCCTAAGTCATGTTTAACGACGAAAGATATGTGGGCAATTACAATCGGGGCCATTAATCACCCCAATTGTAAAATTTACGTAAAACTAAACACTTATGCCACAGCTACAGGTTACTTGCCTCGCCCCTTGTCTTGTCAATAAATCAGGCGAAACCAATACAAACCAAAGCAAGGATTAATGCAGACGTGCCTCGACTCGCTTCATGGCGTAAAACATCCATATCGTCAAGATAGTGCTACAGGTCGCGAGCGACACCCACACACCAATCACGCCGAACGCCCATGCAAAGCAGTAGATAATCGCAGCGATAAGAATAAGCTTAGCGCCCGTCAGCATAGAAGCTTGTTTCGAACAATTAATCGCTTGGAAGAAACTCGCACCAACTAAGATTAAGCCTTCCATAGGCAAGCCCCAAAAATACCAGCGCATACCTTCAATCGCCACTGGTGTTAAATTCGGATTATCACCGGCAAACAAATACACTAACCATTCAGGGCGAGAATAAATCAGCGCTAAACCTAAAGCTGCGGTAAGTAACGTCATACCAAAGGCAATATTGCGCGCTTGTTTAACCCTGTCGAAACGCCCAGCTCCCGCGTTGAAGCTATAAATGGGTTGAGTACCAAGCGCAATGCCCTCAAAAATCAGATAGAAAAACGCTTCGGTGTAACTCACCACACCATAGGCGGCCACATGTAATGGACCGCCAACCCACAAAAAAGCCGTATTATGCAAGGTTAACACTATCGACAAATACAGATTCATCAAAAAGCTGGGGAAACCAACGCGGGCTATATTAAGGCAATTATCGAGCTTGAGCTTCATCTGCTCAAAAGTGATTTTAAGCTGAGTGCGCGGACTGAAAAAATGCTGTAAACACAAAAGCCCCGTTACCGCCTGCGACAACATAGTCGCAATCGCTGCACCTGCTAAACCAAAGGGGAAAACCACAATAAACAGCCAGTCTAAGAAAGTGTTTAATACACCACCCAAAATCAGCACCCAAGTCACCATGGATGGCCTGCCATCATTACGCAGCAGTGTGGTGAAGGTCATTGAAATTATGGGGAAATGACACAGTGCAAAATACCAGAATAAGTATTCGTTAGCATTTTCGAGCATCTCACCTTGCGCCCCAAGGGCAACCAAAATATCTCGCGAGAATATCCCACCAACAAGGGCAAAAAAGCATCCCGTTAATAAACATAACGTAAAGGCATTACCCAGTAGTTTACGGGCCTTGACTACATTACCTTGGCCAAGATTGATTGACACTAATGCCGCGCTACCCATACCTATCATGGCGCCAATAGCGTATAAAATCGCGCCCACAGGGTAAGCTAGCATCATCCCCGCCAGCCCTGTTTCACCTAAATAGTGGCCAACAAAGATGCCATCAATTGTCACATATACGCCCGTGACCAACATAGAGGCTATGGTGGGTATGGTATAGCGCCAAAAAAGCTTCGCAATCGGCGCCTCGAGCAAGCTCATATCCGCAGGAGCATGATTAGATGTTGTTGCTGTCATTAGCGTTTCTCACAAAAAGGGGGGCTAGAGTCGTATCTATCTAGAAAAATGATCGGGTGAACAAAAATGCGACAATGGATTGTACCTAAAAATAGCGAGAACTCAAAGCATGTTCATTGTGAATAATTAACAATAAAGATTAATCATCACAATGACTTAAGCAGAAACAGTCCAATTTCAGCCAAATGACAAACTCAGTACAGTTCAATAACAGATGTGGGTTAATTCATCATTTTCTGCTACTTTTTTGGTGTTTAAGGCCGAATTAGGTAAAGTATCCGTTCAAGCAAGCCCATTAACGTATTTAAGCAAGATGAAATCATTAAATTTATAAATTTAAGCTTTTGATAATTAATGGGTTAAACAGAAATAAATTCAATAACAATAATAAGGGAAGGACATGAGTCAAAATAGTCCAAATGCAGGCAACGATCTGCGAGAAGTCAAACAGCTCGGCATGTGGGCCTCCATTACTAGCTTAGGTTATGTGTTTTGGTTAGTTGGCGGTATGGAATTAGTCGAGCGTATCGCCTACTACGGTGTTAAAGCCAGTGCTGGACTGTACGCTAAAGCGCCAGAGTCTGCGGGCGGCCTTGGGATCAGCCTGAGTGACTACGGCATTATTATTTCCCTCTGGGCGATCATGCAAACCTTTGTGCCCGTGTTCACCGGTGGCATGTCTGACCGAGTGGGCTACAAAGAAACCATCTTCGGCTCCACCATCATTAAAATCTTTGGCTATCTCGTCATGGCATTCTTCCCCAGCTTTTGGGGCTTCCTTGTCGGTGCATTACTCCTTGCCATAGGCACAGGGATATTTAAACCGGGCATTCAAGGCACCTTAGTGCTGTCCACTAATCGCAACAACACTTCAATGGCTTGGGGCATTTTTTACCAAGTTGTAAACATTGGCGGTTTCCTCGGGCCTTTAGTTGCTGTGCATATGCGCCAATTGTCGTGGGACAATGTATTTTTCGCCTGCGCCGCAATTATCTCACTCAACTTCTTATTCTTACTCACCTATACCGAGCCTGGTAAAGCCGAGCGACTGGAACGCAATAAGCAAATAAAATCGGGTGAAGTCGAACAAGAATCCCTGTGGCGTGATGCTTGGCGCGAGTTGAAAAAGCCGATTGTAATCTACTATATGCTCGTTTTTTCAGGATTTTGGTTCTTGTTCAATGCCCTATTCGATGTGCTGCCTATCCATATTTCCGAATGGGTCGATACCAGCGTAATCGTCACCTCCCTCTTTGGCAGCGAAGGCACCAGCAACGGCATTCTGCAATTTTGGCTTGGCCTCAATAACGAAGGCACTAAGGTGATGCCAGAAGGCATGCTCAACCTCAATGCGGGCCTGATTATGACCTGCTGCTTTATCGTTGCGGCGCTGACGGCTAAATACCGTATTACTACCGCTATGTTTATTGGTTGTTTGCTGAGTATTTTAGCTTTTGTGTTTATCGGTGCTTTCCATGCGGCATGGTTTATCGTATTCGCGATTGCCATGTTCTCAATTGGCGAAATGATGATTAGCCCGAAGAAAAACGAGTTTATGGGTAATATTGCTCCCGAAGGCAAAAAAGCCATGTACTTGGGATTTGTGATGTTGCCCCAAGGGATCGGCTGGGGATTAGAAGGCTACTTTGGCCCTAAACTCTACGAGATTTATGCATCAAAGGAATTGTTTTCGCGGGATTTATTGCTAGAGCGCGGTATGAACAGCACTGAGGTCAGCGCCATTCCTCAAGGTGAAGCCTTTACTACCTTGGTGAGTTACACAGGTGAAAACGCACACGATCTCACCCAATTGCTGTACCACAGCCATAACATTGGCATGGCGTGGTACATCATCGCCGCCATAGGGACTATCTCAGCGGTAGGAATTTACATCTATGGCAAGTGGTTACTCACACTACAAAGAGCCCAACAAGCCACCTAAGTGAAACTCGCTGACCTCATTCTGGGCAAGGACGACAAAGAAAAGATAAGGGCTAGATATGGCAAGGTGAAGAGCGATCCTCATCTTGCCTCATCAGTATCAGAAAGGACGCGTCAGCAGTTCAGGCGTAAATTGTTCGGGCGAAAGCAATAGGCCTAAGCTCTCGATTTGCGCATTCAAACGATTAAGATCTTGAGTCAGTGCCGGTAAGGTCAGCGTATTATCATCGAGTACATACACTTGTCTTAAGCTGGTGTAATAAAAAAGCAATATAATCAAAGCATTCACATCATTTTGCGCCGCAGCGGCTTTAATCTTTATCAACTTGCGATAGATACGATTATGGAGTTGCTTTAATTGCCACACATAATAAATTTCGCTGAAAAAAGGTCGGTCTTTTAAGTTGTAAATCACGGCGCTACACAGACCCAGACTGAAAATTACGCCTAAGAGATTCAAGTGAAAATTACCTGTTGGCTCACCTAGCACTGGCGTTGCCCCAAACAGCGCAATGAGTCCAGTACCAAAAATCAGTGATAACACGACTAAGCTAACAACTAGAATAACAATGAATAAATTCATGTTTTTACGATACAAGGTTTTATCTATTTCCTGCAGCTTCATAACATCCCGCTCAAATAAACCGCCCAGCATTGGGGTATAAATCAATGAATGGCAGAGCATACCCCAATCCCCTTTATTCGGCCTTAACTGATTTAAACGCATAACGAAAATACATTTCTCCACCCCATCAGTGAATGATACAAACTGAAACCTTTAAGCGTAACTAAGCAGGCTGAGGGATAGGATGATGTATCGATTGAAGATCAACGGCTTAATGCCCTTACGATTTATCTTCCATTTATTTCAAAACATTAAAATGTTAACGTTCAATCAAATCTGAGTAAAATTTGCTAACCTTAACCCTAGTGAATTGCATAACGATATCGCCGCTTTTACGAGAGACAGTGTTCTAACCTCCCGCATTCAAACCACACAAGGAATGCCATGATACTCAGCAAAGGCTTTGCACAAGTCGTCCTTTTGGCGCTCAGCAGCCTTTGCTTGACTGCACAGGCCAAAGACCTGCTCGCAGTGGGTTCGAGTTTCAGTCAAATTTTTGAACTACAAGCCAATGGAGAATATACCGGCTTAGGTGTCGATATTTTGAATCGCTTCGCCCAGCAGCAAAGTGTGAACATTCACTATCAAATTACCCCATGGCGCCGCGCTATCTCTATGGTTGAACGTGGCCAAGCGGATATTCTTATAGGTCCCTACGATACCCCAGAGCGTAATGCCAACTTGGTTTTTGCGGCGAAGGCATTTTACCGCGATGATATGGTGTTTTATGCTCGGGCAGACAATGAAATAGTGTGGAATGGCGACTATGCCAGTATTAAAACGCAACGGATTGGAAAAATGCAGGGCTGGAGTTATGGCACAAGGTTTACTGAACAAACTAAATCATTAAATATCAATGAATTTGTCGATATTAAAAGTGGCATAGAACGGCTTTCGCGGGGTGATTTAGATTTACTCGCCACCAATAGTCGCAATACAAATGCAGTGCTCGCCCAAATCAAAATCCCTAAAGCAATTACGCCAATCATGCCGATAATCGATGTGCGAGACGGCTTTATGGCTTTTCCGAAACAAGCTAAATTTGATCCGCTAAGAACTCGTTTTGACAGCTTCTTCGAGGAGATGATCCAGAATGGCACACTCACGACACTCGGCCAAAAATACCGCGTGACCTTGCCTTACTGATCCAACCTTACTGTTCCCGCCAAATCCGCCCCTCTTATCTTTGCTCACACCTGTAATAAAGAGTGATGGGGAACTCTGTTAGCTAAGACAAGCAATCAATTGCTGCTCAATCTCGTCCCAATTAACGTCGTCCATGGTAATCATTTCTAGTCTGGAATCTAAGGTGTCATCGAGTTCAACTACAGTAAACTCATGGTCAATCCAGTTAAATCCTGCAATTCCATCAGTAGTGATCATCACGGCCTTTAATCTAAGCAACACTTGCCCAACGTTGGATGACTGAGCTTGCCGCTGAATAAAATCCATTAATTTATCAAAATCAAATTCTTGACTCGGTTCAAACACCCAGCCGCAGCTAAAACAACCTTCACCTTGATTCTGCTTTCGCACTATACCGCGATCATCAAAATCAAGTGCGGCTTCGATTGCACCTTCGGCAAAGAGGCTCAACTCACTCAAGCGAGAACCACCAGTACGAAACAAGCTTGGGGCCGTCGTCGGTAGGCTGCCCAGCTTTAGGCCCGCGCTAGCATGCCCATTTATATTGAGTGACACGCGCCTTGGTTGGTTAAGATAGTCCAGCAAAGCGCTAGGTAAAGGCTGTTGATTTGAGTGGCTCACTACAGGAATATCAGTACGTTCAATATGGCTTAAATAAGTCTGCAATTCATAGAGTAACTTAGTATTTTCAGCATCATACAAGTCAGACTTAGTTGCGATGATCACATCGGCCACTTGCAACTGTTGAATAAAATTTGCATGTTCGCGATAGCGAGGATCGTGGATCTTACGCGCGTCCACCAAACATAGGGTGCTACGCAGTGAAATCACATTCTGATAATGGGGCGCACTCAGTACTTTAATGATTTCATTAGGATGCCCAAGCCCAGTCGGTTCAATCAATAAGCGGTCAGGTTTCGCTTTCGCAATCAACTGATTGATGGCCACTTGTGTCGGTACGCCCGCGGCGCAGCACATACAGCCACCCGCAACCTCACGAATTTGTATGCCGTTATCGGAGGAGTTCAGTAACCCCGCATCAATGCCGACCTCACCAAATTCATTGACCAGTACTGCCCAAATTTCATCCGCGGGTTTAGTCGCCAGCAATTGCTTAATCAGAGAGGTTTTACCTACACCTAAAAAACCTGTAATGATATTGGTGGGAATCGCTTTGATAATCATAAGGAAACTCGCTCGAATAGAAAGCTTGGCGCTCGAGTGTAGAAGTATTGGCTTTGAAGCTCAACAAAAAGCGCATCGGTGAGGATGCGCTTTTAGAATGGCGACGGGCTATGTAGCAAAATATGCAACTGACTATTCAACAATCTAATCAACAGTCAAATCAACAAACTAGGTAACCGCTAAACGGCTAAGCTAATAGGCACTTTGCACTTATTAGCCTTGATTGTTGTGCTTAGCTTATTTTGACTTAACTTATTTTGACTTAACTTATTTTGACTTATTGGTGCGAGAGCCAAAACCTGACTTATTGCTCACCAAATTCGACTTAGGTTTAGTCGCATTAAACGGCTTACCTGAGCCAGAAGCTGGCTTAGCACGGCTAGAGGATTTATCTGCACCTGCTTTGCTGTCCTGTGCTTTACCTTTCGCGTACTTACCCTGACGAGACTGACCAATAGTACGATCCTGCGGCGCCTTATGGCTCCACTTTCCAATCGGCTTAATCGGTGCCGCGGGCGCATCACGGTAACGAGCAGGCAAAGGCGTGCCTTCTTCATAACCTGGTTGTACCGACACGGGCAGTTTCTGCTCAATCAAGGCTTCAATTTCAGCGAGCATTTCATCGTCAGAAGGTGAAACAAACGAAATCGCGCGACCCGTTAATCCAGCTCGGCCAGTACGACCAATACGATGGATATAGTCTTCGGCGAGGAAAGGTAATTCAAGGTTAATCACCATAGGCAAGGCATGAATGTCTAAACCACGAGCGGCCACATCGGTCGCCACCAGCACCCGCAATTTACCGGCTTTAAACTCTTCCAACACCCGATTACGGGCGCCTTGTGTTTTATCGCCGTGGAATACACCTGCGGCTATGCCATCCAGCTTTAATTCTTGTAACAAATGCTCGGCGCTTTCTTTCGTGCTGGCAAACACCAGCACTTGGCGCCAATTGTTGCGGCCAACGAGTTCTGACAACAGCTCGGCTTTGCGACGTTTATCAACGCGATAGACTTCCTGCACAACTGTGGATGCAGTTGTCGTATCGGCAACATTCACCCACTGAGGTTCATTCAGCATTTTCTCGGCAAGTTGTTTCACCGCATCGCTATAGGTCGCTGAAAACAACATGGTTTGATGCTGCGGCGCAATTAAGCGTTTCACTTTTTCAATGTCGCGCACAAAACCCATGTCTAACATGCGGTCGGCTTCGTCGATCACTAAGGTCGTGACACTCGATAAATCTAACTGGAATTGGCCAATAATGTCGAATAAACGACCTGGTGTCGCCACCAAAATATCAACGCCCTGCTCTACCCCTTTACGCTGGGGATTCATGTTGGCGCCGCCGTAAACCGCTAAGGTTTTCAGTGGTAGGAACTGGCTGTATTTTTGGATATTTTCGCAGACTTGAATCGCAAGTTCACGGGTTGGTGTCATCACCAACGCGCGTAAAATCGGTTTATCATTGCTGTCGCTTATTAAAGACTCGGCTGCCAACTTTTCAAGTACAGGCAGAGCAAAGGAAGCCGTCTTACCTGTCCCCGTTTGGGCGCAGGCCATAATGTCTTTGCCTTCAAAGGCAAGCGGGATCACTTTCTCTTGCACTTGAGTGAGTTGCTGATAGCCACACTCAGTTATCGCATTCAAAATAGGAGAAGATAAACCGAGTGTTTCAAATTTCATAGGGACTCTTTAGCTAAGTAGTAAAACTTTGATGCGAGGTGATACTCAATGCCCCAACGCGGGGCCGCGGAGTCTAGCAAAATTCGCGGCGTTTTTATAGGCAATTATCGCCACTAAGTTAATATCTCCTCAGACATGGGAGACTAAAAGCGGATCCTGTAAGTATTTTTGGCTAAATTCACCCGCAGGCACAGGTCTTGAGAACAAGTAACCTTGGCCGTAGTCACAGCCTGCAGCCAACAAGACTAGCCGCTGCGCATCGGTTTCGACACCTTCGGCAATCACCTTCATTCCCAACTTGTGGGCCATCACGATAATCGCCTCGCAGAGAATTTGATCGTTTGAATCGGTATCGATATGGCGGGTAAAAGATTGATCAATTTTAAGATAATCAATGTCAAACTTTTTCAAATAGGCGAGTGACGAATAGCCCGTACCAAAATCGTCCAGCGACACTTGCACACCCGCATCGCGGTAGGCCAGTAGTTTTTCGGTTACCCCCATACTGGCGTCCAATAACAGGCCTTCGGTAATTTCAACACAGACTCCCGCGCCTGTAATATTAAGATCTTGCAATAACTTCAACCAATCATTGAGCAGCGTGCCTTCATCACGAAATTGAATTGGGGATTTATTGACGCTGATTTGGATTTCAATCCCTAATTCATGACGCCACGCCGCACTCTGGCGAGCGGCTTGCTCGAACACCCAATTGCCGATTTCAACAATCAAGCCAGTATCCTCCGCCACAGGAATAAACTCAGCAGGCGACACAGCACCACGCTCCGCATGATGCCAGCGGATCAAGGCTTCAGCCTTAGTCACTTCACCCGTTGCTAAGGCAACAATCGGCTGATAATGCAGTTCAAATTCTTTATTCACGACCGCTTGACGTAAGTCTTGGATCAAGCGCATGCGGTATTTGGCGTATTCCTGCATCGATGGGGTGAAATAGTTGAAGCGATTACGCCCTTGATCTTTCGCCGCATACATAGCCTGATCCGCATGCTTGAGAAGCCCTTCAATACTGGTCGAATCATCGGGATATAAAGTAATCCCGATACTGACGCTGATATAAGCGGTTTCTTCCCCTAACACATAGGGTTCGGCAATTCTTCGCAAAATATTCTCGGCGACGCGCTCAATCCCCTTATGGTCTTCCATCGAACTTAACACCACAGTAAATTCATCGCCGCCAAGACGCGCCACGACGTCGGCATCACGCACACAGGATTTCAATCGACTCGCGGTTTCTATCAACAGTAAATCGCCCATAGCATGGCCTAAGGTGTCATTCACTTCTTTAAAGAAATCTAAATCCAAGAACAATAAGGCAAAGTGGTTGCGATTGCGGTCGGCATTTTTCACTTCACTGCTTAAATACTCCAACAACATGCGCCGATTAGGCAACCCCGTCAGCGTATCGTAGTTAGCCTGTTTCCAAATCAGATGTTCATTTTGCTTCTTATCGGTAATGTCTGAGAACAGGGCAACACGTCGATAGGGATGGCCTTCTTTATCATTAATCGTATTGATGGTTAACCAGATGACATATTCCTCGCCATTTTTGCGCCGCTGCCACATTTCCCCCTGCCATTGGCCCTTTTCACGGATCTCATTGTTCATTTGAGTGTAAAAATCACGGCCATTAAGGTCACAATTAAGCAGCCGAATATGTTGGTCCCGCACTTCAAATTCGCGATAACCCGTCATCACACTAAAGGCGGCGTTGACGGTAATAATCACGCCCTTTTCATCGAGGACACTCATGGCTTCAGAGCTGTTATCGTAAACCAGTGCCGACAACTTTAAGGATTCTTCGATAAGTTTTGCGTCGGTAATATCGGTATAGGTTCCACACATACGCAGGGCATTATCGTTGGCGTCGCGGCTCACGACTTTACCTGTATCAAGGATCCACCGCACCTTACGATTTACGGTATTTAAGCGGTACTCCATCTTATGTTGCGCCGTTTCGCCACGAATATGGGCCTCAATCGAATGCAGCACTTTAGGCCTGTCTTCGGCGACTATCGCATCCATCCATTGGCGACTATTAGCGTTGAGCATATCAACATCGCAGCCAAGAATATCGGCGCTGCGGGCGTTACGTTCGATACGATCATTGCGAATATCCCAATCCCACACCCCAAGATCGCTACTGCTCAGCACCAGTTCGAGTTGCTCACGACTAGCAAGTACCTCTTGGTCAGCAATGGCCTGTGAGGTGATATCTAAATATCCAGCAATAACAAGCAACACGGCATTATTACCACCACGCTTACAGGCGACTGTCATATGGGTGTAAACCACGCTACCGTCTTTAACGATAAAACGTTTATCCATCTCGTAATTATCGATATCCCCCCGCAGCATAAGCTCAAATTTCAGGGCATCCGCTTCTAAATCATCGGGATGAGTAATTTGTGCCCACGTCATCCGTAGCAATTCAGCTTCTGAATACTTGAGCATTTGACATAACCGTGGATTCACCTTTATCCACTTTTGATCTATCCCCGTTATTGCAATACCAATATTGCCCGCGTTGAATTGGCTCCTAAAAAGAAAATCATCCTGCAGACGAATTTGTTCATCACGCTCTAATTCAAAACGTCGCGATAACAAGCGGCTCAATAGCCAAGTCGCAATCGGGAAAATGGTCAATACTGGGAGGGTCACTTTGGCGAGTAATGGCATTGCTATGCCATCGGGTAGAAATAAGAACCACAACAACATCACGATATGAACGGTATAGGCAAAGAGAAAAATTTCTCCACCTGAAATATTGGCTAACAGAGACTTACGATATTGACGCCAGATCACCCCGATTAAACCGGATGACACTATCACGCCGACGCCAACCCATATACCAGCGCCACCGATACTGATGCGATACAGCGCCGTCATCACGACAGCAACTAAGGTCGGTAAACCACCGAAAAATAGACCAGAAGTACAGAGAATAACCGAACGGGTATCAAAGAAAACGCCAGGCAAATATACCCAAGGCGTACTCATAATAGTGATACCAATACCACCGATGAGTATCCCAATAATGATGCGCCACAGTAAAAAATACTGCCGCTGGTGTTTTTTAGGGATCACGTCGTACAAAAAGACCAACGCCAGCAATAAAGCCGCATTTTGTACTAACGGAAAGAGAATACCTTTATCCATAACTCAGAGAGCGACTCCAAAAATGAGGGGGCTTGATACCATTTTAACATTCCCCCACAAGTGTAGCAGAATCACTTAGAAATCATGCGTTAATTCCCTTTGCCGCATCACACTTTGGACTTACCACATTACATTTTGCAATAGAGTTGTTGACGATATTGCTCTGCAATAGAATGCCAGTCAAAACGCTGTGCCATGGCCGCAGCACGCACTTGTGACCATGTTTTCCCCTCGAAACAAGCAATGGCTTGCGTCAACCTTTGCAGAAACGCTTCGGCTTGCTCATTTAAGCTATTGCCGTTAAAAGCAAAACCATTAACGCCATCCTCAACAGTATCCTTTAAACCGCCTACACTATGCACTAAACATGGCTGCCCCGCGCGCATGGCCAACATTTGACTGATGCCACAGGGCTCAAAGGAACTTGGCATCAAAAATAGATCGCCATGCTGATACAGCGCTTCGGATAACGCCTCGTTGTATCCCTGCAAAAATAATAGGTTATCGTATTTAGCCCCTAACGCTTGGAAAGACTTAGCAATCGATGCATCGCCACTGCCGAGTAAAATCAGCAGCGCCGTCGGTTTTGTTTGCTTCAATGCTTTAAGTAAGGTTTCAAGCACAGATAAACCCGAGGGCAATTGATGGCGCAGCAGTAAGACTTTTTGATCGGTCAAGCGGCCCACCGAAGTCAATAACAGACTCGGTACTTGCTCCGCCACTGCTTGACGCCAATGGGCTTGGGTGCGGGCAAAAGCAATCATGTCCACGCCACTCACTTGCGTTTGATGCCCCTGCCATTGCACTAACGCAGCTTCAACCGCACTGAGCAATTGCTTAAACTCGGGTACTTGAATACGCGCAGGTGGCTTAGCGGGTAAATCCGATACTGACGAATATACACAGCCATTTAAAATCCCCACCACTTTGCCGTCATTGGCCTTGACCTGTAAGTCTTGCTCTAGCCCTTCGCCACCAAAAAATCCCGCTTCGGGTTTGGAGGGCTGCAACACTTCTTTGGCGTAACTGGGTGAGACTAAATGCACTTTGTCGCTCAGCACTATGCCCATGCGCATAGGGTTAACACAGTAGGGATAACGGGGATCAGTAATTAACTGTTTTTGCCCCTGCGTCAAAGTGGCAAACAGCTCGGGAAACCAAGCCGCAAAGGAGGATGAGTCTTGGCTTAAGGGACGTATCCCCTGCAGCGCAAGATTGTGGATAGAGAACACACACTCAATTTCTTTGAGAACACTGAACTCAGGCACGAATGCTCTTAACATGGCTAAGCAGCCCGCATGCCAGTCATGTAAATGCAGCACAGTCGGCATAGGCACTCGGCCAGTAACTAATGCTGTCGCGACGCTCGCGCAAAGGAAGGCAAACTTAGTCGCATCGTCGGCGAAAGGACGCTCGGCACTGCCTTGGCTATAAATCTGCCCAGGTACGGATTGCCATAATGCATGTTCGAGCAAATAAATCATCGCCTCTGGTACATGGGGATGGGGCATGGCAAACAAATGCACTCGCTCCAATCGGCCGCCAAAGGCCACAGTTAACTCGCCAAGATCTTGGGAGTGATTCGCTACCGCAGTTAAAAAGCCATAGCTTGGCATGATCACATCGGCGCACAAATCAACACCCGCCAGAGCGGCGGGTAAATCACGGATGACATCCGCCATACCGCCAACCTTGGCGCCCGCAAGGGCACCGTTTTCAGCCGCGACCATCAAAATGCGTTGTTTCAATTAATTGGATACTCCCGCTACTTCAACTGTGCAGCTTTTATTAAGCTGCCTATACCTAAGTCATTTTTACTTTAATGATCAATTTACTTTAATGATCAAAGCACTATTCATAGCCTACAGGCAAACCTAGCATGTCACGGGTCACTAAAGTCACGCCTTTTTCGGACACCCTAAAGCCTTTGGCTCTGTCGTGATCATGGTTATAACCTATTACCATGCCTTCGGGAATAATGCAGCCACGGTCGAGTATCGCATTCTTGATTTTGCAATGGCGCAGCACGACTACATCGGGTAGCACTACTGAATCTTCAACCAACGAATAAGAACAAACGCGTACTTCGTTAAACAATACGCTACGGCGCACTGTCGCCCCCGAAATAATACAACCGCCCGAAACAATCGAGTCCAACGCCATACCGCGTCTGTCATCGTCATCAAACACAAATTTAGCGGGTGGTAATTGTTCTTGGAAAGTCCAAATTGGCCATTTCGCATCGTACAAATTCAGTGCTGGCGTGGGCGATAACAGTTCCATATTCGCTTGCCAGAAAGAATCTAGCGTACCCACATCGCGCCAATAGGCTTGCTCATTTGGGAAAGCACTCTTAAAGGGATAGGCAAACACATTATGTTTTTCGATGATCGCAGGAATAATATCCTTACCAAAATCCCGATCTGAGCTTTCATTTAAGGCATCTTTCTTGAGCTGGTCAAACAAAAACTCTGTGTTAAACACATAGTTGCCCATAGACGCTAAACACATTTCAGGATTACCCGGAGAATGCTTAGGTTGCAGCGGCTTTTCTTCAAAGCCTAAAATGCGCATATCTTCATCGACTTCCATCACCCCAAACGAACCCGCAGCTTCGGCAATCGGCACTTCAAGGCAAGAGACAGTCATATCTGCACCCGACTCGGCATGGGCGGCTAATAACCCAGCATAATCCATGCGATACACGTGATCGCCAGACAACACCATCACGTATTTAGGCAGCTCGTGGCGAATGATATCGATATTTTGAAATACCGCATCGGCCGTGCCTTGGTACCAGTTTTCCGAATAGCGTTGTGAAGCGGGTAAAATCTCCACCGACTCGCCCAGCTCCTTCTTAAAATGACCCCAACCGCGCATCACATGGCGGATCAAAGAATGCGACTTGTACTGAGTCACAACCCCGACACGACGAATACCCGAGTTGATACAATTTGAGAGCGGGAAATCGATAATACGAAACTTACCACCGAAATATAGTGCAGGTTTAGCACGCCAATCCGTTAGTTCATGCAAGCGAGACCCGCGCCCACCAGCTAAAATCAACGCATAGGTTTCACGAGTTAAATTACTGATATAACGAACATTAGACATAGGCTCTTACTCCGAAATCGGCAAACTGATTGCCCATAAATGGCTTATCGATACGGCAGACACTGCCGTACTCCCCTGAGTATTTCTCACTTGCATTCCCCATTCCTTCCATTGATTGCTGCATTCCTTTCAAACACTTATACTCATCCGCTATAACAAGACTTATAACCCAAAGCCCAACCCTACAGTTTCCAAATTTCATCGCGATAACCCGCGATCGTCACATCACTCGAAAAACGTCCGCTGGCGGCGGTATTGCGAATACTCATTTGCGTCCATACCTGCGGATCTTTATAGGCCCGCGCCACGGCTTCTTGCACGACTCGATAACTGTCAAAGTCGGCGGCCGTCATCCATTGATCGTCGCTACTTTCGATGGCGGCAATAATAGGATCGAAGATCCCTGGCTCCAGCAGATTGAAATGACCACTCTTGAGTAACTTCATCACCTCAGATAACGCCGGTGAATCGTCAATAATGCTGCGTGGATGATAGTGGTTACGTACCTCTGAGACCTGCTCTGCATTGAGTCCAAACAGGAAGAAGTTCTCTGAGCCCACTTCCTCTAACATCTCGATATTGGCGCCATCCATAGTGCCAATCGTCAGTGCGCCGTTCATCATGAATTTCATATTGCCCGTGCCCGATGCTTCTTTACCCGCGGTCGAAATTTGCTCGGATAAATCCGTTCCCGGGCAGATTTTTTCCATGGCGCTGACGTTGTAATTGGGTAAGAAAGCAAAACGTAGGTAAGGCGTCACCATAGGATCGGAATTGACCATATGGGCGACATTGCTGGCGAGCTTGATGATCAACTTAGCCATAAAGTAACCGGGCGCCGCTTTACCGCCGATCAACACGCAACGTGGCACCATGTTTTCGGTGTGGCCTTGTTGGATCTGATGATAGAGGTGGACCACGTGTAAGATATTGAGTAGCTGACGTTTATATTCGTGAATACGCTTCACTTGCACATCAAACAGCATAGATGGATCGAACTCGACGCCGCATTCCTTGGCAATCATCTTCGCCAGCAAAGCCTTGTTGGCTTGCTTCACATCACGCCATTTTTGGATAAACGCTGTGTCCTGCGTAAGGGCATTGAGCGCTGTTAACTGGCTTAAATCTGTCACCCACTCTTTACCTAAATGGGC
This sequence comes from Shewanella sp. SM101, assembly GCF_025654465.1. Classification (NCBI taxonomy): domain Bacteria; kingdom Pseudomonadati; phylum Pseudomonadota; class Gammaproteobacteria; order Alteromonadales; family Shewanellaceae; genus Shewanella; species Shewanella sp. SM101. The sequence goes on along the minus strand of NZ_JAKKRH010000016.1, from coordinate 48,229 downwards.
GGTCAGCAACTTAGCTAAAGCAGGGTTACAATGGGCAAGCCAACGCCTTGGCGTCACACCATTGGTACGGTTATTAAACTTATGCGGCCACAACTCATAGAAATCCTTAAACAACCCAGACTTAAGCAGTTGCGTGTGTAAACCCGCGACGCCGTTGACCGAAAAACTCGCCACAATCGCCAGATACGCCATGCGCACATGGGGATCGGGGCCATCTTGAATAATTGACATGCTCGCCAGTTTCTCACTATTTCCAGGCCAATGGTGGGCGACTAAATCTAAGTAGCGGGCGTTGATTTCATAAATGATTTCTAAAATACGTGGCAGCATCTGCGCCATCATACGCACGGGCCAACGCTCTAGTGCTTCTGGCAATAGGGTATGGTTAGTGTACGCCATGGTCTGGCTGGTAATCGCCCACGCACTGTCCCATTCCAAACCGTATTCGTCGATCAATAACCGCATCAACTCAGGCACGGCAATGCTGGGGTGAGTGTCGTTCAGCTGCATCACATTTTTAGCGGCAAACTGGGTGAAATCATGACCATGACGACTCACCCAACGTTTGAGTAAATCCTGCAAACTGGCGGAGGATAAAAAGTATTGCTGACGTAATCGCAGCTCTTTGCCGTTCTCGCTCGCATCATTGGGATAGAGCACCATAGTGATCTGCTCGGCCAAGTTTTTACGGGCCACGGCTTCTGTGTAGTCGCCTTGGTTAAACTCAGCTAAATCAAAATCATCGGTCGCTTCGGCCTTCCACAATCTCAGGGTATTTACCCGACCATTGCGATACCCGGGAACTGGCATGTCATAGGCGACGGCGAGCACATCTTGGGTTTCAACCCAAATAATGTGCCTGCGACCCTGTTTATCGACATAGGATTCTGTGTGGCCAAAAAACGGCACAGTCACGTTGTGGGTCGGCACGCGCACTTCCCACGGATTACCTTCGCGCAGCCAACGGTCGGGACGCTCAACCTGATAACCGTCGACTATCTTCTGGGCGAACATGCCATATTCGTAACGTATGCCATAACCCGTCACGGATAAGTCCATGCTGGCGCAGCTATCGAGGAAGCACGCCGCCAATCGACCTAAACCGCCGTTACCTAAACCGGCATCATGTTCGGCTTCTTCTAACTCTTCCAGCGATACCGCATAGTTGCTCAAGGCATCACGGCTATCTTGTTGCAAATCGAGACTCAGCAGTGCATTGCCCAGCGCCCTGCCCATCAAAAACTCAAGGGATAAATACGCCACTTGCTTGCGCTGAAAATGACTGTCATTCACACGGGTCTGACGCCAATTGTCTAGCATCTGCTCTTTGACGCTATAGGCCAACGCTTGAAATAATTCGCAGCTCACACCTTCGCCACGGCTGAGTCCATAACGTAAATGGCGCTCAAAGGAAGCGGGCAAGGCATCGCAGGGCTCACAGGGTTCAACGGCTTTAGGTTTGGCCTGACGCTTAGCTGGCGCCTTCTTACTCGCCGCTTTTGGCGCGGATGATACGGTTTTTTCGCTGGTATTTGGACTCAGTTCGCTTTCGTCAGTCATAGTTAATTCCTTCATTTCTTGAAAATCAAATCAGCATGAAAAAGCATGAGACTGCGATCTTGCAGCAAGTATCGCGTCGTAGAGATCTGAGCATCCAGCGGCTCAGTTTGGGTATGGATCAGGCATTGCCACGGACTCAAGTGCTCAAAAGTCGGCGGCGTAAATGCCAAAGGGTTGTCGTCGGCATTGACCATCAACAGTAGAGCTTGCTGCTTACCTTGGCCTTCTAAGTCACCAGAAAGCACTACAGATAAACTGCGGCACATAGACTCAGTCCACAGGCTCTTAGTCATTTGCTCACCTTGACGACTAAACCAATCTAAGCGAGCACCGGTATCGGCTAAAGATTCGGCCAATAACTGTTCATGAATGAAGCGTTTAGCGCATAACAACGGGAAACGTTTCCGCAGGGCGATAAGCTGCTGAGTAAAGGCTAACAGCTCAGTGTCCATGCCCTTTTCCGACCAATCAAACCAGTTCAGTTCATTGTCTTGGCAATAGGCATTATTGTTACCTTGCTGGGTGCGGCCCGTTTCATCGCCGCTCAACAACATAGGCACACCTTGGGATAAAAATAGCGTAGTCAATAAGTTACGTTGTTGACGACTGCGAAGTGCCAGAATTGCGCTATCTTCGGTTTCCCCTTCAATCCCATAATGATGACTGAAGTTTTCTTGGTGACCGTCGCGATTATCTTCCCCATTCGCCAAATTGTGGCGCTGGGTATAACTCACTAAATCTTTGAGGGTAAAACCGTCGTGGCTGGTTAGAAAATTAAGACTGGTCGCAGGCGGACGGCCACTGTGCTCAAAAAAATCCCCCGAGCCGTGAAAACGCCGAGCAAATTCGGGCAACATGCTGTGATCGCCGCGCCAAAAGCGGCGCATAGTGTCTCTATATCTGTCGTTCCATTCGCTAAAAGCCACGGGGAAATTACCCAATTGATAACCACCGGGGCCAATATCCCAAGGCTCAGCAATCAATTTCACTCGGCACAAAACAGGGTCTTGCAACAGCGCATCGAAGAAACCTGAGCCGGGATCAAAACCATAGGCCTCGCGACCTAAGCAAGCTGCCAAGTCGAAGCGAAATCCATCGACACCCATGATTTCAACCCAGTAACGCAGCGAATCCATCACGAGTTGCAACATGCGTGGATGGTTGATATTTAAGGTGTTTCCGCAACCCGTGTCATTAATGTAAAAACGTTTATCGTTCGGATGCAGGCGGTAATAACTGAGATTATCTATGCCACGAAAACTAAAGGTCGGCCCAAGTCGACTGCCCTCGGCGCTGTGGTTATAGACCACATCGAGGATCACTTCGATACCCGCGCCGTGCAGTGCATCCACCATGGCCCGAAACTCACCAATATCGTCGGACGACAGATAACTCGGCTCAGGGGCAAAAAAGCCGATACTGTTGTAGCCCCAATAATTAGTGAGCTTTTTCTCGAGCAAAAATGGTTCAGTAAAAAAGGCCTGTACAGGAAGTAACTCGACGCACGTCACCCCAAGTTTGGCTAAATAATCGATAGCCGGCCGAGTCGCTAAGCCCGCAAAGGTGGCACGTTTATTCGGTTCAATCTCAGGATGCGCCGCCGTAAAGCCTTTAACGTGCATTTCATAAATAATGCTGCGCTCTAGGGGGTTGGGCAGAAACCTCGTCGCGATAGGCTGAATCGACTGCTTAGCGGCGATGTCGATTAATGGACGAATGTCCACAACCTTACATTTTGGCACATGGGCAGCGTTATCTAACTTACTGAAAGATAAGTCTTCATCCTTGTGATTCAGCTCGTAACCATAGTTAGACTCATGGTCGCGATATTCACCAACTAGCTGGCGGGCATAGGGGTCGAGCAATAGCTTATTGGGGTTAAATCTGTGGCCAAGCTGAGGCTCATAGGAGCCATAAACGCGATAGCCGTAGAGTTGCCCCGCCTTAAGCCCCTGCACAAACACATGCCAGATTTGCTGGGTTTGCTCAGTTAACGCAATCCGCGCGATTTCTTGCTCGCCATTGTCGTCAAATAGGCATAACTCGACCGCTGTCGCGTTAGCTGAAAATAACGCAAAGTTGACGCCATCGCCCTCGACACTCGCACCGAGCGGAAAAGGCTCACCGGCGCCCAAGGCCCATTTTTCACTTTGAGAAGGGTTATGTTTAGCGTCATGGTTGAGCTTGATATCATCGGCCACGGGCTTTTGCATACTAGTTCGCCTCAGCCAATCCAGTTGCAGGCCCTATCACTAGGCAACCCAAGGGCGGCACAGTGATCAGCGCGCTCTGCGCCATCCCCTGCCACGGCAGCGACTCAGCAACCACAGTGCCCGCATTACCTTGGTTACTGCCACCATAAATCTGGCTATCGCTATTCAGGTATTCGCGGTAATCCCCCGCCAAGGGCAAACCAATACGGAATCCAGTATGCAATTGGGGTGCCATATTGATGACAAACACTAACGGCGCATCACCCGCTAACCCGTAACGCACAAAGGTAAAGATGCTATCCCGGCTATTTTCACAATCTAGCCAACTGAATCCTGCCCCCTCGTAATCTTGAACCGATAAAGCAGGCATGGCTTGATACAAGTGATTGAGATCTTTAAGCCAACGTTGCACACCTTGGTGCGGTTCATAGGCCAATAAGTGCCAATCTAAACTCTGGTTATGGTTCCACTCATTTCGCTGACCAAACTCGCAGCCCATAAAGAGTAATTTCTTACCGGGATGCCCCCACATAAAACCATAATAGGCACGCAGGGTCGCAAATTTCTGCCAATCATCTCCGGGAATTTTATGTAGCAACGAGCCCTTGCCATGAACCACTTCATCGTGACTCACGGACAACATAAATTGCTCGGTATAGGCGTACATTAAACTGAAGGTCAATTGATGATGGTGGAACTGGCGGTAAAGCGGGTCACGACCCAAGTAGCTTAAGCTGTCGTTCATCCAGCCCATATTCCACTTAAAACCAAAGCCGAGACCTTGCTGATCCGTCGGCTTAGTCACCCCCGCAAAAGCGGTGGACTCTTCGGCAATCATGCAAATGCCGGGGAAAGCTTGGTACAAGCGTTGATTCAAAATTTGTAAGAAACTGATGGCCTCGAGATTCTCCCGTCCACCATAAGCATTAGGCAGCCATTGGCCCGGCTCGCGGCTGTAATCGAGATACAACATAGAAGACACGGCATCGAGACGCAGGCCATCAAAGTGGAACTCCCGCAGCCAGTAACAGGCATTACTCAACAAGAAGCTGCGCACTTCACCGCGATCATAGTTATAAATCAGGGTATCCCAATCGGGATGTGTGCCCTTGCGAGGATCTTCATGCTCATACAGACATGTGCCATCGAAACGCACTAAGCCGTGGGGATCCTTAGGGAAATGCGCTGACACCCAATCGAGGATAATACCAATTCCCGCCTGATGGCAGGCATTCACAAAGGCCTTTAACCCATTGGCATCGCCAAATCTGTGGGTCGGCGCATAGAGACCCACTGGCTGATATCCCCACGAACCATCAAAGGGAAACTCGCTGATCGGCATCAGTTCGATGTGGGTAAAGCCTTGCTCCTTCACATAGGGAATAAGCTGTTCAATCAAGTCTTGATAATCAAGATATTGCTCGCCTTGCTCTCCCTTACGACGCCACGAACCTAAGTGCACTTCGTAGGCCGACATGGGCGCTTTATGCCAAGCAGTCGCCGCTCGCTTACTCATCCAAGCGGTATCATTCCAGCTATGGTGGGCTTTTGGGGGCACGATAGAAGCATTGTGGGGCGCGCATTCCATTTGGGTTGCCATAGGATCGGATTTAGTATGGCGCTCACCATTTTGATAAACCAAATCAAACTTATAGTGTGCACCTTCAGCCACATTGGGTAAAAATAGCTCCCATAAACCATTGGCAATATGTTGGCGCATCACATGGCGAGTATCATCCCAATGGTTAAAATCTCCCACCACAGACACCCGCTTAGCATTGGGTGCCCACACACAAAAATGCACGCCTTCGACGCCTTGGGTTTGACGCCAGTTGGCACCTAAAAATTCATAGGCACGCTCGGCGCTGCCTTCACCAAACAGGTAAATATCGTCACTATTGAGCAGTGAATCAAACTGATAAGGGTCGACTATATCTAACTGACACAGGGGATATTCCACCCGTAGCAAGTAGAGAAACGGCTTGACGCGTCGTCCCAGAGTGCCAGCGAACAGTCCCTGCTCGTTGACCTTGTCCAGACTCGCCACTTTGCGGCCATCTTTAATACTGATCACATCCACACTGAGGGCATTGCGTAAAAAACAACGAACAATTAATGCCTTACCCTCGTTGGCACTGTGCATACCCAAGAGCGAAAAAACATCAGTGTATTGACCATTAAGTAGGGCGATGTCGGCACCATCGTAGAAATAGGCATTGGCTTGAGTCATCATTTTTCTTCCGTTTATCAGTCAATTAAACTTGCAAATTGGCACTCTTTACCCACATCCCCCTAATAATCTCATCTTTAGGGATGGCATAATGTGGTGCGACTTAGGCAGCCTTTCGCTGGTGCTAGATTTAGCTCGGTAGCTGTCTCGCCATAGCGATATTTTGTAATCGCTGCAGTATCTCTGGCGAAGTCGACACTTGCGTTAAATTCAGCGGCAGGCGACGCTGCCAATTTGGATATTCGAGCCAAGTACCAGGAATGTTCACCGCATGGCGATCGGCTAATAAATCGCACAGTTGCACGCTGTATAGCGCACTATTACCGCGAGCTCCTAAGGTCATCCAAGCCGTGAGCAAGGTTTGAATATCGAGTTCGGCTATCGTCACATCGGCTAACAGACCTTGAGCGACTAACAGTGAAATCAGTTGCTGCTTTTCATGTTCACGCCCAGCAAGCGCCTCGCCTAGCTGCTCGTCAGTTTCAAACAGGGATAACTGCCGACGCAGGTGTAAATCGCTGCCACACCACCAAGCGACTAAAGTCGGCACATCGTGATTCGCCAGCATCATTAAGCTTTGAGACTTATATTGATCCGGTGATTTAAAGCCTTGATGGTCTTTGCAGAAATAGAACAACTCGTTGGAATAAATGCCAGAAGTGTAGAGACGATGAATAATGTCAGGTGGCACCAGTCCTAAATCTTCACCAATCACCACACAGCGAGCACGTTGGCTCTCAAGGCAAACGATGGCAAGCAAGGTTTCGACGGGATAATACACATAGGCACCGTGACCGAGTTGCTTATCCAGCGGCCACCACCAGAGTCGCAGTAAGCCCATCACATGATCGATACGCAAGGCGCCACAGCTTTCCATATTGGCGCGGATCAAGGCGATAAAATGGCTGAAATTATGTTGTTTTAACTTCACAGGATCGAGTGGCGTTAAGCCCCAATTTTGTCCTTGGGGTGCAAAGGGATCGGGCGGTGCACCTATGCTGGCATTCAAACAAAACTGCTCGGCATTAGCCTGTACTTCACTGCCCTGCAGCGCTGCACCGACGGCCAAATCACGGATCAATCCCAGCCCCATCCCAACCTCTTTAGCTTTTAGCTGACAGAGGTGTAACTGCTTTTCAGCCACAAATTGCAGGTAAAGATAGAAACCTTCCTCTTGCACAAACGCTTTAGGACTACGTAAATATTCCGCTTGAGCAAACTCTTGTAGCGCACTGCCCTGCTCACGCACAAACTCATGGAATCTTTGCGCTCTGGGCGTGTCGTTCGCCAGATGCGTATCACAAAAAACGCGATATAACTGCTCAAAGGCACGGTATTTCAGCTCGCTCACTTTAGGATAATCGAGCCAATTATCACGATTCAGTAAGGCGATAGCCTCTACCCAAGTAGCGCTTGAAAATTCAGTGGCAAGAGCTTGGTATTCAGGAACGCTTTGTAATTGAATATAAAGAGGATTAAGTCTGCGGCGATCGCACGGACTATAAGGACTCGGATGCTCTGGCGCCGCGATATCGAGGGCATGCAAGGGATTGAGTTGAATAAAATCCGCGCCCTGCGCCGCCACCAGCCCGATCAGTTGTTCTAAATCACCAAAGTCGCCAATGCCCCATTGGCTCTCGCTGCGCAAACTGTAAAGTTGAACGCTGATCCCCCAAGGTTTATGGCGTTTACCTTGGGCGACAGCCGTGAGTACGCCTTGGTAGGCGGCCCGCGGCGCCACCATTAAGGTGCCAGAGAACAAAGTGCTGGTATCAGCTTCAGCCGTCACACTGCTCTCTAGCGCAGAGCTTGCCGCTTGTGCACTTGTCGATAGGGCATGTTTTAAGCTTAAGGCTATGCGATGAAAGCCCAAACCTAACACAGAGAAATCACTCGCATTTTTGTCGGCTGCATGCGCAAATGAGTCTTGGTTTTTGATTAAGGCAGGGTTGTTAGTAAACTCTTGGCTGCTCAGGAAATAGGACGCTAAATTCACCGCTTCAGTCTCGGCGGGCATTAAGTTGTCAGGGAAAGCTTGGGTCTTGGCCTCAGCGAAATCGAGGCGTGCGAATCCCAGTTGCGTAAGATCAAGGCGATAGTGTAGATAAAGCGTTTGTTCAATGCGGTAATCGCCTATGGACTTAAGCGCCGAGAAAGGCACATCGAATACAATGGACTCACCCTGTTCGCATTCAATCGCCACACTCAGATCTGAGGTGTAGGTTTCCGGTAAACAAAGGCTTATCCAAGGTTCATCCACAAAACACCAATGGAATTCAGGTAGCACCTGAGTCCAAGGACGGGCATCCAGTAAATCAATTTGCGACGCGATCAGTGCTTCGGTCAATACCGTATCGACACAGGTCAGCCCAGCATCACTCGATAACGCTTCTGTAGCAGGAGCATCAATGGCAGTCCCTGCCACGCTGTTTTTTTCCTGTAACATACAGGTCAAGATACCTTGCCTGTCTACCTCGGAAATATGGATATTTTGGCCAAAACAATCAGTAAATTCTGCTCCAACTCCCCGCAAATACAGCAACTTTTCCAGCCCCATATTTTGTCGCCCCCGCGACCGCTCATCCATAGCTTTAGATATACAGTAACCATGCCAACGAAAAGTAACAAGAAGATGACATAAATATTTCAGAGAAATAACAAAAAACTTTTTCAAAAAATCAGTAACTTACTAGAAGCACTCAGTTAAGTTGGCGCTCAGTAGCTATCAGGATATAAAGAGTGGAATGCACTAAATTGGGGCATGCGTTCAGCAAGAGGGCAAGCATGCTTCCCAAGACCTTGACGAGAGGCAGTTAAAAAAGACAAGCACTAAGCAGGGAACTAAGGCATAAAAATAACATGACAGGCGTAAGACATTTATATGTCATAGCATTCGAACTAAAACCCAATGAATAAGACCCAAAACATATCGACTAGTGAGTTCGGTGCAACACTTTGTATCAATTGCACTTTATAACTTGAACAGCCTATCTCTCCTCTGTCAACATCTCATCTCGCTACAGCGTAGAAACATAATAACAACATTACATTCATGGAGCCTGATATGCCCTCGCTTATCCGCCAGAGGCTCGCTCGATGGAACGCTAAAGCAGAAACTCCCCAATGATGATTGAGAATAAGGATATGAAATGAAGAAGTTATCAGGATTACTGTTTGTCGGCTGCATAGCCTTAACCGGTTGTGAAGGAAGTACAGATGGTGATCTAACGCCGACGCCACCGACGCCCGATCCCACTCCGCCAGCCTTAGCTGCGGATGTATGTTATTTAATGAAAACCACAAAAGGCGATATCACACTCGCCATTGACTTAACGAACATGCCAATCACAGGTAAAAACTTTAAGCAGTATGTTGATAAGTCTTTCTATAACGGCACCTTATTCCATAGAACCGTTAATAATTTTATGATCCAAGGCGGCGGTTTTACCACTGGACTCAAAAGCAAACCAGGCGATGCCCCCATCAAGAATGAAGCCGCAGTCGGTATTAGCAACAAACGTGGCACTATCTCCATGGCTCGCACGGATGACCCTAATTCTGCAACATCACAGTTCTTTATCAATGTGTTAGATAATCCACATTTGGATGCGTCTGCGAGCAATTATGGTTATGCCGTGTTTGGCAAAGTGGTTGACGGCATGGATGTGGCGGATCAGATAAGCATAGTTCCAACAAAAAGTAGCGGTGGTTTTGCCAACACGCCAGTACAAGAAATCCTGATTAACTCTGTGGCTAAAACAAGCTGCCCTGCTGCTTAAACATCTAAAAAGACGCACAGCTAAACGACATCGAGTTAAAAGCAAAAAAGCACTGAATCTTCAGTGCTTTTTCATTTTAAAATCTAATCAATTTAAAGCATGAGCTAAACGATTACTCATCCCCTTGGATCTTCCCTACCAAGAGCATAGGCGCCGCATCAATTTTATCGGCGTCCATCATAGTCGCAATACGCTCAACGGCTGAGAGCAATTGGCTCTGCTCCCATTCTTCAAGATTTTGATAACGCTTAATAAAATGATCCTGTAGCGGTTTAGGTGAGTCCTGTAACAGCGCTCGGCCCGCATCACTAAGGTATAAATGCACCTTACGTTTGTCAGTCTCACTGCGCAGACGGATCACTAAACCACGGCCCTCGAGTCGATCGATAATGGTCGTCACCGTCGCAGGGCTCAGCGTAATTTCTTCCGCCACGGTTTTAGCCAATGGCGCATCCAATTGGGCGATTTTCTGCATCACCATCAATTGCGGCCCAGTTAAACCTGAGTGTTTGTTCAGCTGGCGAGAATGAATGTCGATAGCGCGTATCACTCGGCGCAGCGAAATGAGCAGTTGTTCGTACTTTTCCATCGTTCTTTTCATTCTCCCCATTCTAAGCAACGAGTGCACCTTACCAGAAAGCGCGACTGAACTCACCAAGAGGAGGCACTTTTATGGTAAAAGTCCCTTAGATTACAACATGAATTGACGCGATACCGACAACACTAAGCGCTCGTCACTGGTATCTAAGTTCATGCTAGTATCTTCAGCGGCAAGACTGAAATCAAAGCCACTCCAGCTGGTCAGATAGGCGATACGGAAATGATTAAAAGATTTGCCACCATCCCATGACCATTTATCCTCATCAAGTGATGTCGAGCGATCGACACTAAAGCGAATATCATGTCCTTCAGCGAGACTGACAGTATGGCCAAGCAACATAGTGTAATGCTCACCACCCAAACCAAAGTAATCCCATGTATAGGTCAACTTAGCCTCAGAGTGACCCAGTGAACTATCATATCCTAACTTGCTATACAGCTCAGGATAGTTGTACTCATCGGAAAACGACTCGCCGTGGTAAGTGTAATAAGCCAGTCCGACATCGAAACTCAGTTGCTCATTGAGCTGATAAAACTTACCCGCATAGGCATCGAGCTCCAACCAAGTGCTGTCGTTCCCCCCAAAGTCGACGTTCGAGGTAAAGCCGCCCACGTACCATCCCGAATCAAAACCGTAATCCAAACTGCCTTGCAGTGCTGGGCCGCTGTCCGTTTGGCTGACACCATTAAAAGTGTAATCCGACGTCGCCGTTACAGTGGCCGATAATCCGGCATTGGCCGCTGTTGACATCAATAACAACCCTCCAGCGACAAGATAAAAACATTTTGATTTCATTATTAATTTTTCCATTAGTTGGCTAGCTCAATTTTAGTAAAGTCGATTTTGTTCTCTTTTGGCGAGCGCTCAATGGCACGAACAGTTTGCAATTGCGTCATCATGATGTAACCAAAACAGCTAAAGATCAGGCCCAGTGCGATTGCACCAACCCATTGAATTTGAAGAAAGTCTAATTGAAAGAGTAATGTCAGACTGCAGAGCAAGACTAAGTTAAAGCTGACATATTTAGGCTTGCCTAACCGCTCAATGGTCAAATTAAGATTATCGGTATACAGGCGCACCAGTGAGTCGAGTGAGTTGATTACAAAAGTAATTCCCACAATCACCATCGCCAGATTATAGAAGCCCGAAGTATCTAAGCCATTGGCGCTGTAGTAATAAAGTACGGTGAACCAGATAGCGATGGGGATAGACGGAAACACCATCATGGCCAACAGCACTTGATATGTTTTCATGCCGCCGACAAAGCGCGAGGTAAATTGACCGATCATAATGCTCCACGCAAACCACCAGAACAGATAAAACTCATGGTAGTCGTTGATGGGTAACATAAAATGTTGAATATTGCCGAAGTAGTCACCCAGCATGGCAAAGGTCGTAAAGAACTCGCCCACACTCGAGTCAGCCGATAAAAATGCACTGGCCCACATCATGGCAATCAAGCCTAAAAACAACCAAGTGCTAGCCAGACTCAAGATACGCACATAACGTATGCTAGTGCTGGAATACACAGCCGCGGCGATCACCATAAATACGATTAAATAGAAGCTACCGACTATAGTTTCGCCATCACCTAATTCGGGTAAATACCAAGGTAAATTGCTCAATAGCAAATAGGCGGTAAAGGCGCAGGTGCCAATAATTACGATATTATTAATGAACTTAACCCAAGGAATATCAAAAAACTTCACCCTAGGCTCGATGACACAAAAATAGAAACAGGTTAAAAAGTAGAAGCTCCAAATCAAGAAGGCCCAGAAGCCAAACTCAATCGCCAGTGGATTACTAAAGCCGTATTCAGGACTCGCCGCCACATTGGCGTAACCCGCAAACTCGGTGAGCGGAAACATGATCAAGCCGACATCAAGTCCTGAGGTAAACAGAATCGCGATAAAGGTAAAAGTACGCACAGGCGTCACCCCGATACAGCGAATATTGCCCCAGCGATAAATCACAAACGCAATCGCGGTAAAAGTGAACAGTATCCCTGCGGATAATAACCAAGTCATAATGAGCACTCAGTCCCAGTCGATACTGGGTGTAAGTCGGCATCTGGATATAAACCCATAAAATGTAACTCCATGTTTTTATTTAATAATAAAAACTGAACCATTTTTAAAGGCAACGTTCTGCCCTCAAGCCTTAAATATCGCTACTTAAAAACACTCCGCGATAGTTAAACCCTGATAGATGATCAGTCGTGAAAGCGGTCATTTGCACACTCACTGCGGGCTGACCGACCCTTTAGATAAAATAAATCATGACCCTTTTGAGTCATCAATTAATGAGTTTTGAGCCATCAATTAATGAGTCACTTCAAAATTGAAGCCGCCAGTCCGTCGATACGACGGACTGAGCAGGCGTGTTGTTAACTTATGGCTTTAACTTGTCGCAGTACTTCTTTGTGTGGTTTGCCAAGCGTCGGCAACCACAACGGCGGAATCTGCTGGCACTAACATCTCAGCCTCTAAAATCAGATCCGCGGCGCGCTCAGCCAACATTATGGTCGGCGCGTTCAAATTGCCGTTCGGGATAGTCGGGAAAATAGAAGAATCCACCACCCGTAAATTCTGCAATCCATGCACGCGGGTTTCGGGATCCACCACCGCCATCGCATCCATGCCCATCTTGCACGAACAAGAAGGATGGTAAGCACTCTCAACCGATTGACGCACAAAGGCATCGATTTGCGCATCGGTTTGCACTTGTATGCCGGGTTGAATTTCCTCACCGCGATACTCATCGAATGGCGCTTGATTGATGATCTCACGGGTCAAACGCACGCAGGCCCTAAAGCCTTCAATATCATCGGGATGCTGTAAATAATTGAACTGAATTTTGGGCGGCACTTTTGGATCTGCCGACACTAAGGTCACGGCACCACGACTTTTAGGCTTGTTATGGCCCACATGCACCTGAAACCCATGACCCGCAAAGGCTTCTTTGCCATCGTAACGCATGGCCGCAGGTAAAAAGTGGTACTGCAAATCCGGCCACTCCAGACCCGCTTTTGAGCGAATAAAACCACAGGATTCAAAGTGATTTGTGGCCCCTAGGCCAGACTTATCTAAGATCCACCGTGCACCGATTAAGAACTTGCTGAAAGGATCTAGCTTGCCATTGAGTGAAATCGGTTTAAGGCATTTGAATTGGAAATAAAACTCTAAATGATCCTGTAAATTCTGACCAACACCGGGCAACTCATGTTGTAACTCGACCCCTGCATCAGCCAATACTTGGGGATCGCCAATACCTGATAATTGCAACAAATGCGGCGAACCTATTGAACCAGCAGCTAAAATCACTTCTTTATTGCAGCGAATATCTTCAACTTTGCCTTTGTGCTCAATGCGAACGCCAACGGCTGTTTGTCCTTCCAATAACACTTTATGCACTAAAGCGTGGGTCACAACCGTGAGGTTACGTCTAGCCATCGCTGGGCGTAAATAGGCATTAGCGGTAGACCAACGCACGCCTTTTTTGACCGTCATGTGCATAGGGCCAAAGCCTTCTTGCTGCGCGGCATTATAATCGGCGGTCGATAAATACCCCGCCGCAATGCCCGCATCCACAAAGGCTTGGTACAGGGGATTCTGCATCTGATTACCGTTATTCACGCCTAACGGTCCAGACTCGCCGCGATACTCATCGCCACCAAAGGCCCAGGTTTCCGCCTTTTTAAAGTACGGTAAGCAATGGCTGTAATTCCAGTTGGTCGCCCCTTGCGCCTGCCACTCATCAAAGTCCCTAGCATGACCACGAACGTATACCATGCCATTGATCGACGATGAACCGCCAAGCACCTTGCCCCGAGGACAATGCATTTTGCGATTATCTAAATACGGCTCAGGCTGCGTCTCAAACTGCCAAGCATATTTAGGGCTGTTCATCGGAATTGATAACGCCGTCGGCATTTGAATAAAGATACTCTTATCACTGCCTCCGGTTTCTAATAACAGCACTTCGTTTTTAGGATCCTTTGACAAGCGATTGGCGAGCACACAACCCGCTGAGCCTGCGCCAACTATGATGTAGTTATAATATTTTTGCTCTAATGACTGGGCCAAAATGCCTCCTTAAAATGGGCTTTCTAAGGGCTGTAGACCCACGTAAACGGCTTTAACTTGGGTGTAATGCTTGAGTGTCTCGCTACCGTTTTCACGGCCAATACCCGACAACTTATATCCACCTACCGGCATTTCGGCTGGCGATGCACCATAGGCATTGATCCAACAAATACCCGCTTGTAACTGATGAATAACCCGATGGGCACGGCTGATATCTTGAGTGAACACCCCAGCGGCTAAGCCCATGGCGGTATTGTTTGCCCGAGCAATCACTTCGGCTTCATCTTTAAAGGTGAGTACCGACATCACAGGACCAAAGATTTCCTCTTGGCAGATGCGCATCTCGTCGGTGCAATCGGTAAAAATGGTTGGGGCGACAAAGTAACCATTGGGAGCATTTTCCGGCGTTAATGCTGTGCCACCGGTGAGCAGCGTTGCGCCGTCATCGATACCTTGCTGAATATAATCGAGCACTTTTTGCTGGTGGTCTTTGGAGATCAAGGCGCCAAAGTTAGTCTCTGGCGCCATAGGATCGCCCACCACAATATTAGTTTGAGTACGCATAAGCAGTTTTTCGATAAAGCGTGGATAAACCGACTCATGGACAAACACCCGCGTCCCATTGGTACAGACTTCACCTTGGGTATAGAAGTTACCGAGCATGGCACCTGAAACGGCATTGTCGATATCGGTATCGTCAAACACGATAAGCGGTGATTTACCGCCGAGTTCCATAGTGACGTCTTTTAATGAACTTGCCGCCGCGGCCATGACTTTCTTGCCAGTACCGACTTCGCCCGTGAAGGACACTTTGGCAATATCCGGATGCCCCGTTAACCAAGCGCCAACCTTGCCATCGCCCATTACAACGTTAAATACGCCATCAGGTAAACCCGCCTCACTTAAGAGTTGCGCTAATTTCAGTGCGCCAAGCGGCGTTTCTTCCGAAGGTTTAAAAATCATCACATTGCCGCTAGCTAAGGCAGGCGCCGCCTTCCAACAGGCGATTTGCAATGGATAATTCCACGCGCCAATGCCAGCACAAATGCCTAAAGGCTCACGGCGGGTGTAATAAAAATCCCCACCGACTTGCTGCTGCGCGCCTTCAAGCCCTGGGGCAATATGGGCGAAAAACTCGATAGCATCTGCGCCTGTGACCACATCAACCACTGAGGCTTCTTGCCAAGGTTTACCTGTATCGCACACTTCGATTGCCGCGAGTTCATCATTACGAGCCCGCAATAATGCGACCGCGTTTAACAGAATACGGCTGCGTTCGGTGGCACTCATGGCAGACCAAATAGCAAAGCCTTTTTTGGCGCTCTCGATGGCCGCTTGCTGAATTTTTTCATCGGCCACTTGCACTCGATACGCCAATTGCCCCGTGGCAGGATTGACGACGTCGAAGGTTTCGCCGCTGTCGTTAGCGAGCAACTGACCCGCAATAAAGTTGTACTGAACTTCTACTGATACTGACATGTATTAACTCCATGCTGCTTTATCACGTTATGGATAAAGGTTTTGCATAATTTTTCGGCCTGAACAAAATCCTGCTCAGGGGTTTCACTTAAGGCACTGCGTAACCAGAATCCATCGATCATCGCCGCCGTTTGCTCAGCAGCCATCAGGGCAAACTCTTTGGGCAACACGTGCCGAAAGGAAAAATGTAAGTTGCTGTATAAGCGGCGACTATTGATATTCTGCAAACGGGCTAACTGAGGATCGTGGACGGCCTGTGCCCAAAAACTCAGCCAAGTGTGAGTGACATTTCGTGAGCGCTGTAACTCGGTAAAATTCGCTTCAACTATCATCATTAAGCGCTCTGTTGGCGCCAACACTTGTCCTTGGATTCGATTGAGCAATGCTTGCTTTAACTGCTCGAGCAAGTGGCGCAGCGTCGCTTGGATTAAGCCCTGCTTACCACTGAAATAATGACTGATGATCCCCGACGACATCCCCGCCAACTGACTAATGCTGTTGATGGTCGTGTGCTGCAATCCATGCAAGGCAACCGATGCTAATGTCGCATCGATAAGCTGCTGTCTGCGTATCAATTTCATGGCGGTTTTAGGCATAAATACTCAAGGAATAACCACTCTCTCAATACTCTGAACGACGTTAATTGAACGTTCAATTAACAATCATGATAATGATTAGTGATGTAACTATCAACCTAAAATAGCACAGTGACAAAGCTCACAAGTTAGTTATGTAAAAAAGAATTAATCTGTAAAAACAAGATAAATGTATAGATTTCTTTGACTTGAGGCCCTACCACAACCACAGCAGCACGCATAAATTAATATTAGATATCAAACTAATTAACTGGAGTTAATGCTACGAATGAGAGTATTAATGAGGTTTAACCTCTGTTAGATTTAACAATTGAGCCGTCAAACTCTGGATAAGAAAGTGGGATAAAAAGTAAACGAAAAATGCACAGAAATGATGCATCACCAGGGGCGCTAACAACGCTAAAAAAACCATATCGTACGCCAACACTAATACCCGTCATAAAAGTCCGAAATTTAGTTACCCAGTTCCAACTTTAGTGGGAAATTACCCTCAGATAAGCGCCGAACTCGATCAAGCTCACACTTTCACTACCTCCAAATTGGTAGCTTGATCACCAGAAAAGAACACAACTTAATCTTTACAAGCAAATAGGTGGATTTTATGGCTGCTAAATTTTTTATTCCTTCTGTCAACGTATTAGGCCAAGGCGCAGTGGATGATGCTATCGGTGACATCAAAACCTTAGGCTTTAAACACGCACTCATAGTGACAGATAAACCCTTAGTCAAGATTGGCTTAGTGGGTGAAGTGGCCGAAAAACTCGGTCAAAATGGCATTACCGCCACCATCTATGATGGCGTACAACCTAACCCAACAGTGACGAACGTCGAAGCGGGTTTAGCCCTGTTAAAAGCCAACAAGTGTGACTTTGTGATTTCACTCGGCGGCGGATCACCCCATGATTGCGCCAAGGGTATCGCCCTTGTTGCCACCAATGGCGGCAGTATTAAAGACTATGAAGGGTTAGATCAATCCGCAAAACCACAGTTGCCGTTAGTAGCCATTAATACGACGGCAGGCACAGCCAGTGAAATGACGCGCTTCTGTATCATTACCGACGAAGCCCGCCACATTAAAATGGCGATTGTCGATAAACACACCACGCCTTTGCTGTCGGTCAACGACCCTGAGTTAATGCTGAAAAAGCCTGCGAGCCTAACTGCCGCAACCGGTATGGATGCACTGACTCACGCGGTTGAAACCTATGTGTCTATTGCTGCTAACCCGATCACCGACGCCTGTGCGATCAAGGCCATGGAATTGATTCAAGCTAACTTAGTCAACGCAGTTGAAAACGGTCAAGACATCAACGCCCGTGAACAAATGGCCTACGCCCAGTTCTTAGCGGGTATGGCGTTTAACAATGCCAGCTTAGGTTATGTGCATGCGATGGCGCACCAATTAGGCGGTTTCTACGATCTGCCCCACGGTGTGTGCAACGCCCTGCTGCTGCCCCATGTGCAGGAATACAACGCCCAGGTCGTCCCTGCTCGCTTAAAAGACATTGCCAAGGCTATGGGTGTCGATGTGTCTGCGATGACAGATGAGCAAGGTGCTAGTGCGGCGATAGCGGCAATCAAAAAACTGTCTGTTGCGGTTAAGATCCCTGAAAACCTGACCTTATTAGGCGTGAAAGCGGAAGATATTCCAACACTTGCGGATAACGCGTTAAAAGATGCCTGTGGATTCACGAATCCAAAGCAAGCAACCCATGCGGAGATCTGTCAGATCTTCACTAATGCGCTGTAATTGTGCGCTGTAATCGCCATACCTTACCAATCGCAAGTTATCGCACTGTAATCGTGCGCTAACTTGCTGGATAACGACTTATTGTCCTGCTAGTGCGTAAACACGACTTCATCCTCCAATGAATTCGTTTTAGGCTCCAATAGTGCACAGATTATTGCTGCACTATTGGGGCCTTTTTTACACCTGTATCAACAAGATGGTGAGGTAAGTTACTATCTTAAAAATTGAGTAACAAAAACCAACATAAAACTCAGTGTCTATGCACCTTTGCACTGACAAAACACTCACAAATCAGCATATTCAAGAAGAAAGGATCTGAACCTAAAATATTCATAGCAAAATGATATAAAAAACGTGATCTCTGTGGGTTACAGACTGTTACAGATCCGATAAGATGGCCCCAGTTCGCTTTTTCCCTGCAAAAGATGAAGCCAGCTGAGAGGCCCGTTTTAACGAATGGGCCTCTGTCCATTCTGCCTTCTGCGTTTCCTCTGCGACAACTTATGCTGCCAGTTACCCGTATAGCTCCCATCAAAGTTTAATTAACCTATTTACTCCGCTGTTAACTCTTTTTATCAATAAGACTTACTGACGACCAAGTTGTTGCTTTATTAATCAGTAATTCAGCAAAAGCGAAACTTCACCCAAAACTGAGATCTAGCACAAAGTTATTGGCATAAAACTCATGCTAAATAGAGACATGACAGATTAAGTAAATGGTTAATTTTCATGCAGTAACTATCCTTCTCCGTCAAAAAACATCAAGGCTATATAGACTTAATTAATGATTGACCGAATTCAAAAACGATGCCTATGATGGCAACAATATCCTCGAACAGGTAGGTACGCTATGACTGCAATCACCCATGTATATAACTACACAGTTAGATGTCCACATTACAAAGATCCTGAACATCCCGTTACTTGGTTAAATCATATTGAAATGAACCAGTCCTGTGAGATCGCGTTAAATCGCATCACTAAATGGCACGAGCTTTCTGGGGAAAAAACCTTCGAAACGAATAAGTTTGTGGTTCGTAAAGCCGAAAATGAAGATGCTTACTTCTCAATGCAGAGTGACAGACTCAAAAATGACGGCCATGCCTTAGTCACCTTTAAAATCTTTTTAGACGATTGCTGTGACGATGCGGCGCCAGAAGAAATCATGCAGCACCTGATTGAAGACTATCAACAACGCTTAGCCAAACTCGAATAATCTTTGCAGTATTATTTAGCGACCTTAGACGCCAGTGCGCAAAACGCCACTGGCGTTTTTATTTGTCGAGTTCGATAACTCAACCCACGACGTCATTTAATGCTCTTAGTTTCACTCACTCGGTTGATACTCGAACAGAAACATTGCAACAGCGGCTCAGCAGATAATGTCGCCATAGCGTGATTCAGCTCAAGATCTGTTATATTGTCCCGAATGTCATTTTGCACAGTAAAAATGGCAAGGCCCAGTAAATTGAGTTACGAACTTAAATTGAGGATTGGCATCACAATGAATAAAGCGACGCTCATTATTATTCCTTTATTACTCGCTACATCCGCCTGTGCGGATTTAAAGGACGCAGGCCGTGCCATCGGCACAACGACTAAAGAAGTCACCACTGAGATAGGCCACGCGACTAGAGACACGACAAAAGCCATAGGTCATGCTTCACGGGATGCGGTCAAATCGGTAAAAGAAGATTTAACCAAAGACTAATGACAGTGACGCCTAGGCGTCACTGCACATTTTAAGCATCTTATACATTTAAGCATCACGCATTTTAAGCGCCACGCCCCCTTAAGCCGCATTCGCCCGAATACCATGGGGCACAGGCAATCCTTGGGCATTCACATGCACAAACACCATCTTATCTATACTCACCACTGGCGCCTGCGTCATTTTATTGCGTACTTGACAGCTCACGGTAATAGAACTGTGGCCGAGACTCACTAGCTCCAGACCAAACTCAATCACATCCCCTTGATGCGCTGGCGTCATAAAGTTGATTTCAGAAATCAGCTTAGTCACATGGCTGGTGCTCTTCATCTGGCAGGCAGCAAAGATAGCGGCCTCCTCGTCTATCCAACTGAGCAACTGACCGCCAAACAGGGTATTTGCTGGATTTAAATGTTCAGGTTTAACTAAACGGCGACTGTAATATTTCATGGCGGTGACCTCAATGTGAATGCCAATAATCAGCTTTAATGCGCTGTAACTTCCCGTGATATTAAGAGCATTATTCAGGCCACATTTGATAGCTATTAAATAACAATGAGATAGCAATAAGCTGCTGTAAAATAATCCGATTATTGCACCAAGTCGCATCAGAGTTGCACCATATTAATCAGCACAATAGTGAACCAATAAGCAAAAAAATAGCGACTCATAGAGTCGCCAAGCTAAGGCAAGCAAAAAACTTACTGGGTAGGAAGTTAAGTCACAAGGTTTGACTTAAAAACCCGCGCAGCACATGTAGGCGAACTGCACGGGGACAACAGCTGCAAAGCAGCTAAACACAGGCTTACGGGTAACACTCTTTCATACTCAACTCGAGATTTAAGCTGCAAGCTCGGTAACTCATCACAGTCCGCTCTTGCCCTCTATTTCGAGTTTTTAACCACGCCTCACCAGATACATCAGCATAAGGCGTGCTAAGGATTAATCCACAATCACAATGGATCATCCTAAGCGCTTCTACTGCTTAAAACTGTTCTTCTTCGGTAGACCCAGTCAGTGCAGTCACTGAAGAATGGCCACCTTGAATAACCGTAGTCACTTGGTCGAAATAACCTGTGCCCACTTCCTGTTGGTGCGCCACGAAGGTGTAACCTTTCTTCGCTGCTGCAAACTCAACTTCTTGAACTTTTTCAACATAATGCTTCATACCTTCGCCACGAGCATAGTCGTAAGCGAGGTCGAACATGTTGTACCACATGTTGTGGATGCCAGCTAAAGTGATGAACTGGTACTTGTAGCCCATATCTGACAATGCTTGTTGGAAGCGCGCGATAGTGGCGTCGTCCAGATTTTTCTTCCAGTTGAACGAAGGCGAACAGTTATAAGCAAGCAGTTGATCTGGGTACTGAGCATGAATCGCTTCAGCAAAAATACGCGCTTCTTCAAGATCCGGTTTAGCGGTTTCACACCAAATCAAATCCGCATACGGAGCATAAGCCAGACCACGAGAAATCGCTTGGTCAAGACCAGCTTTAACACGGTAGAAACCTTCATTGGTGCGCTCGCCAGTCACGAAATCACGATCGTATGGGTCGCAATCTGAAGTTAACAAATCGGCCGCGTTAGCATCGGTACGTGCGATAACCAGTGTATCGACACCGCTCACATCCGCCGCTAAACGTGCAGCAACCAGCTTTTGTACCGCTTCTTGGGTTGGCACTAATACTTTGCCACCCATGTGGCCACATTTTTTCACTGAAGCTAACTGATCTTCAAAGTGAACACCGGCAGCGCCCGCGTCGATCATCGACTTCATCAGTTCGAAGGCATTTAATACGCCGCCAAAACCCGCTTCTGCATCAGCAATGATTGGCAGAAAGTAATCAACAAATTTTTCATCTTCTGGATTAACGCCATTGCCCCATTGAATTTGGTCAGCACGGAGGAAAGAGTTATTGATACGGGATACCACAGCTGGCACTGAGTTCGCTGGGTATAAAGATTGATCTGGGTACATAGTGCCGGCTAAGTTAGCATCGGCAGCCACTTGCCAACCAGAAAGGTAAATCGCTTCGATACCCGCTTTCGCCTGTTGTACCGCTTGACCGCCCGTTAACGCACCCAATGAATTCACATAGCCTTTTTTAGCGCCGCCGTTAACCAGTTCCCATAACTTAGCCGCACCACGCTTAGCGATAGTATTCTCAGGCACGATTGAACCGCGAAGTGCAACCACTTCTTCCGCGGTGTAAGGACGACGCACGTTTTTCCAACGTGGGTTTTCTGCCCAATCTCTCTTGATTGCATCAATCTGCTCTTGACGTGAATTCTGAGTCGTTGCCTTAGTCATAATGTCGCTCCTTTCTCTTTGATGTTGTAGCTATCATGAAACTGCCCCCCAGTTTCACTCTGCTAAATTGTTTGGTTGGCGGTAGCCCCGCCACAGCTAAATCTGATTGATATAAAACGGTTCAAGCAAATGGGTTCATCCTAGGCAGTCAGCATTTCGTAACCGGGTAAGGTTAAGAAATCGACCAGCTCGTCGGAGGTGGTAATGTCTTCGAGCAATACCGCCGCTTGGGTGAATTTGCCATGGGTGAATCTGTCGCTACCCACTTCTTTTTTCACGTTCGACAGCTCTTCAACCAACATGTCTTTAAAGAGTTGCTTGGTCACGAGTTTACCGTTTGACAGCGACTTACCATGTTGGATCCATTGCCAAATTGAGGCTCTAGAAATCTCAGCCGTCGCCGCATCTTCCATTAAGCCGTAAATAGGTACACAACCGTTGCCGCTGATCCACGCCTCTAAATACTGCAGGGCGATACGAATGTTCAGACGCATCCCCTGTTCGGTGCGCTCACCGTCGCAGGTTTTAAGTAACTCGCTGGCAAGGATCGGCGCATCGACATCACGGGTAATATGTAATTGATTACAGTGATCTTGGCCTATGTATTCGTTGAAAATCCCCATAGCGGTGTCAGCAAGGCCAGGGTGCGCTACCCAAGTGCCATCGTGACCGTTACGCGCCTCAAGCTCTTTATCTCGACGAACTCGCTGCAATACGGCTTCGTTCTGAGCAGGATCTTTAGCAGGAATAAAGGCTGCCATGCCGCCCATCGCTAAGGCACCGCGTTTGTGGCAGGTCTTAATCAAGAGTCTTGAATAAGCGCTTAAGAAAGGCGTATCCATAGTGACGGCTTGGCGATCCGGTAAGACTCGGTCGCTATGACGTTTTAATGTTTTGATATAGCTGAAGATGTAATCCCAACGACCACAGTTCAGTGCGACGATATTGGAACGTAGTTCATAGAGAATTTCGTCCATTTCGAACACGGCAGGTAAAGTCTCAATCAAGCAAGTACATTTAATCGTGCCCGCTTGCAGACA
Source organism: Shewanella sp. SM101 (assembly GCF_025654465.1). Taxonomy (NCBI): domain Bacteria; kingdom Pseudomonadati; phylum Pseudomonadota; class Gammaproteobacteria; order Alteromonadales; family Shewanellaceae; genus Shewanella; species Shewanella sp. SM101. The sequence continues at coordinate 24,874 of NZ_JAKKRH010000016.1, read as the reverse complement.
AAACCTTTCCTCAACAAAAGCAAACACTTTTGCCCACCAGCGCGCTTCAATATGACTTTCTAACTTAGGAATATAAAAATATGGACCACTGCCCTTGGCCAAAAGTTGGCGATAGTTGTGGTAGAAATACAGTGCGAAATCAAACAGTGAGCCAGGAATCGCTTTGCCATTAAACTGCACGTGTTTTTCTTTAAGGTGCAGACCACGAACGCGGCAGATAAGCACTGCCGGATTTGGTCCTAATTTATAGTGCTTACCCGTGTCCGGTGCTGTGTACTCAATGTCACCACGCACGGCATCACGTAGATTGATTTGACCTTCGACGACTTTTTCCCAGCTTGGTGCTAAAGAATCTTCGAAATCGGCCATAAACACTTTGGCATTGGCGTTGAGTGCGTTAATCACCATCTTACGTTCAACGGGACCTGTGATTTCTACGCGGCGGTCAAGCAAGTCATCGGGAATACCGCGAATTTGCCATGCACCATCACGAATAGCTCGGGTTTCAGGCAGAAAGTCAGGTAATGCTCCTTTATCAATACGTGCTTGTTTATCTTTACGTTTAGCGAGTAAGGCAGGTACTTCGTCGGCAAACTCACGACAAAGGGATTCGAGTAAGGCGACAGCCCCTTCGGTAAAAATGACTTCTTGGCCTGGAATGTCACGACCCACAATATTAAGCGTGGCGTTTGCTGTAGCTTTACCCAGTGTCGAATTCAATTGCTGTTCACTCAAAGTGTGTTCCGTCATCTTGATGCCCTCCCAAGAGGCTCCACTATCACAGGCTTAACGCTGACATATAAAGCAGTAGCATCCCCAATCACCACAGCTTATAAACTCACCAAAAAACCATCAAATGTTTGTTTCGAACTAAAACTTACCGACAAACGTTTGTATTTGCAACAGTCCAAGATTGACAAAAACATGCATTAACCTAAGTAAAAACCATGCTAAAATTGGTCTGACCAAGCAATAAAATAAATAACAAATGACTGATAAATATGCAATTAAACATTTTAATCACATATGACAATTGCAGTTAAATGAAACTTGTCAGACAACTTTACCAATCAATACACAAAGTAATTAATTACGTAATTAAATAACTAAGAGTAAATTTATTATTACATCATTTTTACTCTATTAGACCTAAGTAGAAAATGCTCAATGTTTTGAACTAACCTAGAGGTAAGTCAGATAAATTCATATGAATCATAATGATAAAGACTGTTGCTATTGCTACAAATTAAAACGGCCGTTTTATTTTGACGTTTACGTAAACGAAATAAGTGTCGTGTGCGATTCAAACTAAGTACCAGGTTGCGTTTCCCGATCAACAAGGTGGGATGTGATGGTTAACTCAAAAAATAAATTACTTTTTTATAAAAAAATGAAACAAATTTGACATTACAGCGGGATGGAGCTTAGACGCGACTTTTTATGAAGCTTTTCTCCTGCGAGAACCCATACCTTACTTCCTCAAATACATGCCTTTTCGTAACACTTATTCGCAGCACTGCACATTTCAACCACGACATCTGAAACATATGTTGCCAACTTAAATGCAAATCATTACTATTCGCGACCTATTTGTTTGGGGGAACCATTAATGAAATCATTTCGTTTGTCACTAACTGCACTCGCCTGCCTTTCCGTTTTATCGCAAACTGCATCCGCCGAAGCTAACTCGGTATCAGCAAATGCTGAAGCCAACGTTGAGCGCATCACGGTTTATGGCAGACAAAACTCAGTAGTGAAGAATTCAGGGCTGGCGACTAAATCCGATATGTCTCTCATGGAAACACCCGCTGCAGTTGTAATTGTTGACCAAGAACTGATCGAAACCCAAGGTACAGATAATCTGCAAGACTTGATCCGTAACATTAGTGGTGTGACTCAAGCGGGTAATAACTATGGCATCGGTGACAACATAGTCATCCGTGGTTTAGGCGCAAATTACACCTATGACGGTATGTATGGCGGTGCTGGCCTTGGTAACACTTTCAACCCCACGCGCTCTTTAACCAACGTTGAATCCGTAGAAGTATTAAAAGGCCCAGCGACTGGACTCTATGGCATGGGGAGTGCTGGTGGCGTCATCAATTTAATTGAGAAAAAACCGCAATTCGAGTCAAAAAACAAATTTACCGCCGAAGTTGGACAATGGGATACCTACTCCCTTGCTCTGGATAGCACGGGCGGTCTGAGCGATGATGTCGCCTACCGTTTAGTGGCAAAATCCGGCCGCAGTGATGGCTATCGCGATATAGGTACAGACAGAGACGAAATCTATAGCGCCTTAAAATGGGTATTAAGTGATAGCCAAGATGTAATGCTTTCAGGTGCTTACATTAAAGATGCTATCGCCGTTGACTCTATTGGCCACCCGATTCGAATTTACAATGCCGATTCAGTCGGCGGTAAGAGCGCGGGCGAGGTCACGTGGCAAGATCTGGTTAATGATCCCAACGGTAATGGTCTACAACTCACCGATGCACAGCGTCAGCAGTTAGCGGCCTCTTTATCTGGCGCTGACGGCTTAACCCCTTATTCGTTTGGAGATGCAGGGCTGATTTCGCCAATGGCGAAGGACAATGAGGGTGAAGAGTTAAGATTTAAACTGACCCATAATATCTATTTCAGCGACAATTTGTTCCTCAATCAACAATTGCAGTATCGCGACTATACGTCAGGTTTCGCCCGCCAAACTGGTGCCTATAACTATGTCTATTGGAAGCGTAACATCAAGATTAAAAACGTACCTACCGACGTGATTAACGAAGAGCCTAGATCGCCTTTAGTTGAAAACGGCGAACTTTATCCTTTTGCTGCAAGACGTCAGGAATACCGTAAAGTGGATGCCGACGAGACTTCGTGGCAGTACTTTGCCGATTTACGTTATGACTTCCAAATTGGCAATATAGACAATGAATTATTGCTCAATGCCAACTATGAAGACCGTAATATTCGCTTCCAGCAATATTCTATCTACGATGCGGATCAAATCTTTAAAAACAAAGATGGCAAAATCATTTACCAAGGATCTCTGCCTTATATATACGACATCCGCAATCCTAATTGGGGCACAGGTAAATTCGAGGACTATGACCCACTCAAAACCGCTAACTATGACAAAAAAGTCAGCGCTTGGGGCGTAGGCTTACAACATGTCAGTTATCTGCCATACGGCTTTACCACGCGTATTGGTGTTGCCTTTAATGAGATTAAACAAGCCTATGAGCACTTTGGTGTTGATCCACGCTATAGCACTAGCCAATCCCAAGCGACACCAGAAGCCGATACCACAGATAACGGTATGACCTATAACCTAGGGTTAACCTACATGCCGATTGAGGATTTATCATTTTTCATCAACCATTCTAAAGGGCGCACCGCTTACAGTGTACTTGATGCAGTAAAAGATAATGCTACCGACCGAGATGATTCAGAATCGATTAGTAATGATTTAGGCATGCGCTTTAAAGCATTTGAGGATCAATTACTTGGCTCACTGGTATTCTTTAAAAGCTCGCGTACTAATGTCGCCTATAACAACCCTGATTATACCAATGGCATATTAACCCCTAATATTCCCGTGTATTTTTACGATGGTAGCGAAGATACTCAGGGAGTTGAACTCGATCTCAATGCCCATCTTAATGATCAATGGCGCATTAACCTCAACGGCATGTACCAAGATGCAAGGGATAAACAAAATCCAAATACTTTAACCTACAATAGCCGACAAAAAGGCGTACCTTATGTCACTGCCAGTGCTTGGATTACCTATGGCGCGGATTGGTTTAGATTATCAAGCCCAATCGAGCTGAGCCTTGGTGCAAAATTTGTCGATGATCGCAGTACGCACTCAAGCTCATTTGGTATTCCAGACGGTTACGTGCCTAGCTATACCGTCGTTGACTCGGCAGTAAGCTACAACGCGGATTCTTGGAAAATCCAGCTGAACATCAATAACCTTTTCAATAAAGACTATTACAGTAAAGCCATGTTCCTCGGTGGTATGCCGGGTGAAGAACGCAACGTCAAACTGCAATACAGCTATAGCTTTTAACACTTAAACATCAGCGTTAAATTTGATGTTGTAAACCAATAAAAAAGAGAGCATTTATGCTCTCTTTTTATATCCAAATCAGAGTGACAACATTAGCTCACATTCTCCCTATCTCCACGCATAAGGGATTCCAACTCTGCCTTACCCTTATTCGATAGATTGATTAACGTCGCTAAATCATTTTGATGGGCTGCGCTAGCAATCACCAGTTTCTTATCATGTTCAGCAAAGATTTTTACCCGCTCGTTGGCTTGTACCTGCGATAAACCTAGGCCTTGGAGAATCTTCTCACTGGCCGATAGCGCCGAACCAAAGGTCTCACGAAACACATCCGTCACCCCAAGGCTCATCAAACGATAAGCATGGTTACGGTCCCTCGCCCGCGCGACTATGTTGATATGGGGAAAATGCGTTTTCACTTGCTGAGCAATTTCAATGGAATCCTCAACACTATCCACGGCAAGCAATAGTAATCTAGACCGAGCAATCCCCGCCGACATCAACATGTCTAAGCGTCTGGCATCCCCAAAATACACTTCACCACCGTATTTACGAATAACATCCACATGACTCGCATCCTTATCCAATGCGACAAAAGGGATACCTGATGAGGCCAAAATACGCCCCGTGATCTGGCCTACTCGACCAAATCCAGCAATCACCACTTCAGATTCGGTGACATTAATCGTATCTGGCAAACGAGTATCCACCACTTTGGCTTTAGTTGCTCGGAACAAAGTAAATAATAGAGGCGTTACTGCCATAGACAAACCAATAGCAAGCACAAGGACTTGCGCAATTTTATCGCCGACAATACCAGATAGCTGCGCCTGAGATAAAAGCACAAAGGCAAATTCGCCCCCTTCAGCAAGGATCAAACCTAGTGCAATACTAGGCCGCCATTTGTGGTGCCGAATACGCCCCAACACCATAAGCACAAAGGTTTTAATCAGCAACATAGCCATTAAAATGCCCAGAATAAGTAACGGATCAGATATCAATAATTTCAAATCCATACTCATACCGACAGCCATAAAAAACAGCCCAAGCAATAAGCCTTTAAAAGGTTCTATGTCAGTTTCGAGCTGGTGCCGATAACTTGAGTTAGCGAGCATAATACCCGCCAAAAATGCCCCCATGCCCGCAGAAAGTCCCAACCACTCCATTAACTCAGCGCTACCCATGACCAGCAATAATGCAAAAGCGGTGAGCACTTCACGCACCCCACTGCTTGCCACTAGTTTAAGGAATTTAGGCAGTAAATATTTCCCCACTAACACAAAACCAACGAGCGCAAGACACGTCCAGTACCAAGGCACCGCATGATGTTCAATCTGAGCAGAATTGGGCGCCAAATATGCTGTCAGCAGCAACATAGGGATAACCGCAAGATCTTGCATTAACAAGACCCCAAAAGCATCACGTCCAAGTGGGGTTGTAAGCAACCTATGCTCACTCATTAACTGCACGGCAAAGGCTGTCGATGATAAAGATAGCGCGGCACCAACCACTAAAGCCGCCTCAATAGACAAGCCAAAGCCCCAAGCCAATCCTCCAATCGCAGCCCATGACAACAACAGCTGACCACTACCTAAACCAAAGATAGCACTGCGAAGTTCCCATAATTTACTTGGATTCAATTCGAGACCCAGCACAAACAACATGAGCACCACACCTAACTCGGCAAAATGCAACACAGCAGCAGGATCAGAAACTAAGGCCATGCCACCAGGGCCTAAAATGATGCCAGCAGCTAGATAGGAAAGGATCGGGCCAGCGCCAAAACGTTTACCTAAAGGAACAAAAATAACCGCCGCCAATAAAAATAGCAGCACCGACGTGAGTAAACTCGACTGTTCCATGAAGGCTCCAACGGAAAAAGGAATGCGCATTGTTCTATGTAAGGACCCAGCAATAGCTAGGCAATTATCAGCTATGATATCCCATTTATTTATTAACAAGGTCAAGGCAATTCATTAAAAATGAGAAATTTTGATACGAAAAACACTTAAGCGTAGAGGAAATCAACTGGAGCAACAAAGCAGAGTAAAAGAGCACTTAGAGACACCTTAAACTGTTATCGCATTTTGTGAGTGACTGCAAAATAAAAAACGAGCAATAAACTAAGGAAGGATAAAACCAGTAAGGGCTTGCCAACTCTGGATGAGACTAAATGCTCACTCGACTTACATTACACAGAGGGCGATGCAATATGACGCCGTAAATCAGTTGCCTGCTTGTCACATTTTAATATGTCAGAATAGCGAACTACGGTGTTGCGGCCATTGGCCTTAGCGGCATAGAGTGCCATGTCGGCTCGGTGGAATAATGGATCTAAACTCAGATCATCAGCCATTAAACCGCTCACACCAAAACTTGCCGTTATGACGAACTTATGCCCTGAATGTTGGGTATCAATGGCCTCGATACGAGCTCGACATTGCTCCGCCACTTCCATGCCTTTCTCTTCATCGGCATAAGGTAATAAAATTGCAAACTCCTCACCGCCGATACGAGCAAAAACATCACCATTTCGGATATGGGATTTAAGGGAGTCAACCACCTTTTTAAGCGCCCAATCGCCAGTTCCATGACCAAAAGAATCGTTGATACGTTTGAAGAAATCTAAATCGAATAAAATGACACAGAAATCCCCGCTACGAGCCATGGCTTGCACAAAAAGGTTTTCTCCCAACTCTTGCCCTGCACCACGATTCAATATGCCTGTTAAGGCATCCATTCTCGCCATACGCATAAACTTACGTTTCTGCATCTGACCTACGGCTAACAAAATCCCAAGGAAGAACAGCCCACCCACTAGAATAGTGATAAACATCAGCATATTGGTGTATTCCCGCTCTTTTACCATTTGCTGAGCGATGTAAAGTTCACGCTCTTTATTGAGTAAATTGATTTCACGCGCCTGTTCATCAGCATTAAACTTAGCCGCCTGATAAGCGAGGGTTTTCATTCTAGATTGGTCAAAAATCAATTGATTATAATATTGTTCTTTTCTTGTGTATTCATAGGCTTGCTCAAATTGTTTATCCGCCACCATCAGTTCGGCAAATACCTTATATGCAATATGCTTATGTTCGATGTAGCTATTATCATCGGGGAATGAAAGCACTTTAACGGCGTGACTTTTCGCTTGAACCTGCTCATCCATGGCAAAGTAATTCTCGGCAAGTAGTGCATGCACATGGCTGATTTCTAACTGAAATTGAAAAGCTTCATACCCTTTTAAAGCTAATAGTAGAATCGCTCTCGCACCTAAAAAGTCGCCCCGCTCCTGCCAAACCATAGCTTTGCCTTTTATCGACATAGTCGCCAGAAGGGGGAATTGCTTCGCATCACAGTATTGACGGCTATCTTCGAAGGCATCGAAGGCGTCGGGATTTTTCACGCCGAGTAAATAAATAGCGCGCAGCAATTTGGCATGGCAAATATCGCGGACATCGGTTTCCTTTGCGAGTTGTAACACCTTATAGGCATAAAGGCCCATATCACTATAAGCGTCCATTTCGGAATAAATATTGGCAATTCTTAGATATGAGTGCCGTTTAATCGTGACATCATCAATATTCACCACTAGGGCTAATGCTTGAGCGACTGCAGCCAAGGCTTTGTCATAGTCACGCAGACCTATATATACCGTGGCTTTGTAACTATAAACTGACGCCAATAAATCAGTATTTGGCACTAAGGTTTCGGCTTGGTGTAGATCATCTAACGCTTTAGTGTATTCACCAGTGAAAAAATAACCTATCGCTCTATCTATCCTCAGTCGTCCTTGTTGTATTGTAGTTAAACGACTGAATTCTTTCTCATATTCGGCAAGTTTTTTCTGCGCAGCACTAAGATCAGATTGCAGTAATACATCAAGCTCATTGAGTGCCTGATCAAAATAGAGAGAGTTAGCCATCAAAGCTGTCGAACACAAGGCGAAGATGGCTAATAGGGCACAACGTAACCGTTTCAAGATGAGTTAATTATTACCATGATTGACTAAAACAAATGTTTGATAATTTTGGTCGCCACTCAAAACTTTTAGTTTTGTCATATTCCCTGTCATTACAGCGCTAATTTCTTCATCAGTTAACCCATGGGCGCGCATTACGGCCTCCGGGTCCTGTTGATACGCTTCCATCAGTTGTGCATCTTGACCTAACTGGGTAAAAAAATCCGATAATGCAGACATACCTTTCCTTATTTATATGATGACTCCCGAATTCAGCTCAGAAGTACAGCACTCACAATTAGCCTAAATCTTCAGGTCTAATGCCTAATTTAGTTAAAATAGCATAGTTGTATTCGAGTTTTTTTGCTGGCGGGATCAGTAAAGTACTGATCGGAGACAAGTTTGCCTCGGGCAGCTTACTCAACGGCAAATACTCAATTCTAGGGGCTTGAACTGGCAGATTAGCAGCTTCGTAGATCACCACTTGATGATCTCGCGGATACCATTGATTCAGTTGTTCAACCAAAATCAGCAGCCTGTCACTCGTAGTATGAAACTGAGTTAAGGTATGTTCACCAGCAATCGCAATTTGCCATAACAATAAATGGGTTGTCGGATCGGGCACATGATTAAAAAACATAAACTGGCTAGCTTCAAAGCTTTGATGCCCAGAGCTGCCGGGGTCAATACCCAGATCAGCCCATAAACACGCCTCGGCCGAAATCCCCGGCTCCATCTTCGCTGAAAACCCTTCTGCCCTCGCCCGTGTAATCGCCATATGGGAAACACAGGCAAAGACTCCAGGATGACCATAGAGCGCACAAACGGTTTTTTTGCCAGCCCTTACGGCCTCCAATATAGAATTAACCATTTGTTCGTAGGTTTCTCGGCGATTTTTAACTTCACCATTTTGTGCATAAAACGGCTGTAAATTGATGACATTGGGATTAATGTTCTGGATCCAACGCTGCGAAAAACCATCGGGCAAGAGTGAAAACACGACATCAGCGTGCTCAATATAACTACGACTCATCACACTGATCTGTCCGGCCAGTTGTAAACCCGTACCTACGCAAACTAAAGAACCCAATGCATCTATCCCACTATTTTATTTCTAACACTGCAAACTCACGGCAAAAAGCCACAGTACAAGAACACAATAAAAACATATCGGTAACTTTAATCTGATTTTAACGAGATTACTATGTTTATCGCCACACATACTGTCTATCGACTTACTAACTAATTGCTTGGCTTTAAAGAAGAAATCGCTCACATTTACTCTTTTCCCAATCCAGCCAACAGTAAACCTGTACGGCTCTGAAGCCGAAAATCATACTCATAGCCCCATATGACTTTAGCGAATAAATATCCTTAAAGATTGAGAACTAAAGCCAACATACTGGGTCGAAAAGTCACACAATTCGATCTATGACGGTAGCAAAGCCCGATTGCCCTTGTCATGAGGGGGAATGCTTGGGTATTATGGCCGCCAGATTTTCAGAAGTAGCGCATACAATGATCAATAAAAAGCAAAGTCTTACCCTACTGGGCGCTGTGGCGCTCTCTGTTTCGCTCAGTGCCTGTAGCGTGTTCGATTGGTTGATTTATAAGCCCGACATTCCACAGGGCAACTACATGGAACCGCAACAAGTTGAAAAGTTGCGCATTGACATGACCAAGGAACAAGCCGAATACATTCTCGGCCGTCCGGTATTACGAGATAGTTTTGCTGACGATACTTGGTACTATGTGTATCACTACAAGAGTGGGCGTGATGCCAGCATTACGCATAAAGAACTCATACTGCACTTTACGGGCGATAAACTTACCTCAGTAAAAGGCGACTATGAACTGAGTAAAGAATTTAGTACGCCGCTAGAGCAAAGCAGCTTACCAACAGGTAATAAAACTGAGCTAGTACCACAAATTCCAGCACAGCGCGCCGATGAAAAGCCATTAGTTAAAGAAAATCAAGCTGAAGCGCAAGTTCAAAAACCAATTAAGTAATATCCTAAACTTTGCTAATGCTCTTCTCAGTCAATCAAATACAAAAAAGCGCCCAAGGGCGCTTTTTTATTGAGCAATGATGTCAGTATTTAAGCCCGTCCGCCCGTCACTTTATTCGCGCGGCCTTCATCTTTAGCTTTATCTGCTCGGCGACGACGCACATCCTTAGGATCAGCAATCAAAGGACGATAAATCTCAACCCTTTGCCCCGGTAAAATCACTTGGTCATGCTTAATCACATTACTAAACACACCGAGCTTAACCGTGTCTAAATCGATCTCAGGAAAAAAGCTTACAATGTTACTTAAACGCACAACCTCAATCGCTGACGTGCCGGGATTCACATTCACCGAAATCACTTTTTGCTGTGTAGGCAAGGCATAAACCACATCAACTACAAACTTATCTGTCTCATTTGTCACTGTAAATCACCTTAGCGCGACTCGTAAATGCCGTCACCATTGATACCATAAGATCATTAAACACTTTACCAAAGGCCATATCGGCTAACGAACTTGAAAACTCAAAACTCAGCTCGAATTCTACCTTGCAGGCCTCTTCAGTCAGCTCAGTAAAACGCCACTGCCCCAATAAATGCTTAAAGGGCCCATTTTCCAATGTTAAATCAATACTCTTACCAGGAACCACTTGGTTGCGAGTCGTAAATGTCTTACGGATCCCCGCTTTACTCACATCAACAGATGCCAACATAGTCTTGCCATCAAATTCTAAGACTTTGCCACCCACACAACCGGGTAAAAATTCCTTATACGACTCGACATCATTCACTAAGTCATACATTTGCATCGCACTAAAACGGACTAACACACTTCGAGAAATTTGCGGCATAGGACTTAGTACTCTTCACTAACGTATTCACAGCGACCTAAGCAAACTCAAACGCACGAAAATAACGCACGTGCAATAAACAACTTAGGCAAGCAATCAAAATTTGCACGGATTTTATCACGATACGTAAAAAACGCACCCCTTGTGCACTTAAGCTGATACTCAACCCCTTAATGGCGTTCAAAAAACAAGCAACAACACGATAGAGGCTTGAAATTAACTAAATAAAACCTTATATCAATACCAAATTGAATCACCGTGCGTATAATGGCGCCACTATGGTAAAGAAAAATTCAAGCAAAGCCGCGCCTGCGACTATCGCACGTAATAAGCGCGCAACCTTCGAATACCGTTTCGAAGAGAAAATGGAAGCCGGCCTATCCCTCATGGGATGGGAAGTGAAATCTATCCGTATGGGTAAGGTCAACTTGTCCGACTGTTACGTATTCCTGAAAAATGGCGAAGCCTTTATGCATGGCTGCACCATTATTCCCTTGAATACGGCATCGACACACGTTGTCTGCGATCCCCTACGTTTGAAAAAGCTGCTACTCAGCCGTAAAGAGCTAGATAAACTAGCGGGCTTAGTTGAGCGCCAAGGCTACTCTATTATTCCTATCTCAATGTACTGGCGTAAAGGTGCATGGGTGAAAGTGGAAATTGGTCTAGGTAAAGGTAAGAAAGATCACGATAAGCGCGAAGATACTAAAGCGCGTGAATGGGAAGTTGAAAAAGCCCGCGTGATGAAAAAAGAAAAAACGCACGGATAATGAACAAACGATTGAACTTGAAGCAAATGATGCTAGGTGATCATAGTGCTACGGGTTACAATCAAATTCTTGGGGGCGATTCTGGATTCGACAGGATTCACGAAACCCTGGGAGCATGCCGAGGGGCGGTTGGCCTCGTAAAAAGCCGCACAGTTATAGTTGCAAACGACGATAACTACGCTCTAGCAGCTTAGGCTAGCTAGCCATCTGACACAGGTCTCTCAAATGGGCGGTGTATACAGATGGTCATCTTACATTTGATAGCGAGGGAACTCCGTCCGGGGGTGAACCGCGAAATAGTACCGGACTCGCCCGATGAAATCCTGTCTTTCGGAGTTTATTCGGGTTAATTAAAAGAGAGACTAAGCATGTAGTGCCTTGGATGTAGGTGTTCTGGACGCGGGTTCAAGTCCCGCCGCCTCCACCAATTTTACCAGAAGGGCTTAACCGCAAGGTTAAGCCCTTTTTGTTTGAACTTTCAGGCTATTTTGAGCTATCAATTCAAATGCGGCGGCGGGAACTGAACTGGCGTCGATAAATGAATCATGTCACCACTTGATCTAATCTCTATTAGATTCAGCCATTCAGACGCCGCACCTAAAAAACTACCTTTTTCCCTTTCCACCCAAAGCGCGCTTTTTAGCACGTTGTTTTTGCGCCGCTTTGCCGTTACGTCTAGGTTCGGTATCCATCTTATTAAAGTCGGGTTCGAAGCCTAGTAACCATTGTTGTGGTAGACGCTTGTCGAGCACAACTTCAACTTCTTCCAATAATAGGGCGTCCTCTTGACTAAAGAGAGTGATGGCAAGCCCTGCACTGCCCGCTCGACCTGTGCGACCGATACGATGAATATAATCTTCAGCGATAAAGGGTAGCTCAAAGTTGATCACATATTTAAGCTCGACGATATCTAGGCCTCTGGCGGCGACATCCGTTGCCACTAGCACTTGGATCTTACCTTGTTTAAATTCCTGTAAAACTTTCTCGCGCGCGCCTTGGGACAAGTCACCGTGAAACGCCTGAGTGATAATATCGGCTTTATTGAGTTGCTGAACCAGTTTATCGACGCCTTGCTTAGTGCGGCTAAAAATCAACACTTGATGCCAGTTTTTACTGCGTACCAGATGGCTAACGAGTTCGGTTTTACGGTCGGCGTCGACGGCATAAACCACTTGTTCAATTTCGGCAGCGGTCGTGTTGCGCTTGGCAACTTCAATCAACTTGGGATCGCGCAGTAAGGTTTTACTTAAGCTGAAAATAGCGGCATCTAAAGTGGCAGAAAATAACAGGGTTTGCCTATCACTCGGTACTTGCTTGAGCACGGCTTGAATTTCATCCATAAACCCCATGTCGAGCATACGGTCGGCTTCATCGAAAACAAGCACACTCAATTGCTTAAGATTTAATGCACCTTGCCTAAGGTGGTCAAGTAAGCGGCCCGGTGTTGCGATTAACACATCAATCCCTGCATTAAACACGGCGACCTGCGCATCGATACTCACGCCGCCGTAGGCGATGCCGATACGAATATCAGTCCCTTTAGCGTACTTAACAAAACTCTGCTGTACCTGCACTGCCAGTTCACGTGTCGGCACTAAGACTAATGCGCGTACGGGTCTCACAGTTATTAATTCTTGCGAAGGGCTGAGTGTCATCAAATGATGCAAGATAGGCAAGGCGAACGCAGCGGTTTTGCCTGTACCCGTTTGGGCGCCAGCCATCACATCCCGTTTAGCTAAGATGGCAGGGATCGCTTCTAACTGGATAGGCGTTGGCGATTCATAACCAAGAGCCGCTAAGGTATTCACTAACGTGGAGTTTAAGGATAAGGCACTAAAAGACATTGCGGTTAACCACTGAAAATAATGGCCAGAATTTTAGCAGACACAACCCTAAGCGACTAGCGGCATAGCGTTAGTCCTATTGTTATATGCAAACTTGTTTTACGATAAAAATGCGTCGAGATCTGCAGCTAGTTGCGGACGACTAAAAAGGTAACCTTGGGCTTGATCGCACTGATTTTGTTGCAGAAAATCGGCTTGTTCTTTGGTTTCCACTCCTTCGGCGATAATGTCAAGCTTCAACGCATGTCCAAGCGCAATCACAGCTTTAGCAATCGCAGTATTGTTAGTGTCGAAGGGAATGTCTCGCACAAAAGACTGATCAATTTTCAATTTATGAATAGGTAGTTTTTTCAAATAGTTGAGCGATGAATAGCCTGTACCAAAATCATCAACCGATAATTCGATACCCAGATCGCCAAGTCGCTTTAAGTCACGGATAGCAAGATCAGGATTCTGCATCATCACACTTTCGGTCACTTCAAGCTCTAAATGCTTGGCGGGCAAACCCGTTTCAGCTAAGACACGCTTCACATCATCCACAAAGGAACTGCGCTGTAACTGTTGTCCTGCCACGTTCACGGCAATACGGCCAAAATTTTTGCCTTCACCAAGCCAACGCATTCCCTGACGGCAAGCGGTTTCTAAAACCCATAAACCAATTTCATGGATAAGACCTATCTTTTCTGCCACAGGAATAAATATCGCGGGAGAAATCAACCCCAGTTGAGGATCGTGCCAACGCAGTAATGCTTCAAATCCAACGGTTTGTCGAGTCACTAAATCAAGTTTTGGCTGGTACATTAAGTACAAAGCATTTTGCTCAATCGCTCCATAGAGAGCACTTTGCAGCTTAAGATGTTCAAAAGACTGTTGAGTTAAGGACTCTGTATAAAAAGCATAATTATTGCGGCCATCATTTTTGGCGCGATACATGGCCGCATCGGCGTTACACAGTAAAGTGTCCGCATCGGTTCCATCATTTGGATACAAAGAAACGCCCATACTCGCCGTTAAACGTAAGTGGTCGCCCGTGCTCACAATAAAAGGTTGCTCAAACACTTGGCGCAATTGATTTATGGCAACTGCGGCATCGGCACTATTGTCAATCCCTGAAATCAATGCCACAAACTCATCGCCACCAATCCGTGATAACACATCCTGATCGCCTACTTGGCTGCGTAAACGCTTGGCAAGCTCAACTAACATTTCATCGCCTATACTGTGGCCAAAACTGTCGTTGATATGCTTGAACAGATCGACATCAATCATCACAGTCGCTAATTGCAAATTCAGCCGCTTAGCTTGTCGCACTTCTTGCTTAAGCTGCATCATGAACTTCATGCGATTGGGCAAATGCGTTAGCGGGTCAAAATACGCTAAGTGCGTGAGTTGCGCTTCGTTCTCTTTCTGGGCTGAAATATCGGCAAATACAGCGACAAAATAACGCACATCTCCAACGTCATCATAAATAGTGCTTATGGTGATATTTTGCGGAAAAATCGTGCCATTTTTACGCCGATTCCAAATTTCGCCATTCCATTTACCTTGAGTAAGCAAGGCATTCCAGAGTTTATCGAAAAAATCTTTATCATGCCGACCCGAACTAAAAATCCGAGGATTCTGGCCGAGTAACTCTTCCCTCACATAACCTGTGATCTCAAAAAATGCACCGTTAACGTCGGTAATATTGCCATGCCGGTCGGTCACAACGACACCTTCAACCGAGTTTTTAAACACATTGGTCGCCAGTGTCAGTTGTTCTTCAACTGCTTTATGCTTGGAGATGTTGCGAGTCATACCGATAACGCCCACGAGCTCACCCAGGGCATTGAGTGTTGGGAGTTTTAGCGTTTCTAGCCAAAGATGATTTTTAGCTTCACTGCCATCTAAACACTCAGCGACAATGATAGGCGTACCTGACTCGATAGCGAGCCTATCACCCTCTAGAAAAATCTCTGCAATATCAGCACCAAAGAGTTCAACATCGGATTTACCAACAATCTCACTGCGGGGCATTTCCCACGCATTCTCAACACTACGATTGCAAAGAGTGTAAATGCCTGCGGCATTTTTCATCCAAATATGTTCGTCAAAACTATCGATAAAAGTTTGTAAATCGACCGTATCGACACGACTCGGTGAACCTCGGCTTAATGTTTCAGCCGTATTATGTTGGCTCAATATCTCGCCTAACTGGTGTTGAATGCTATCGCTGATAAGCTTAGCGAGTTGTAGTGTTTTTGAATCTACGCCGTGAGCCTCGTTGTGATAGAAGCATAAAAAGCCAAAATTAGCCCCAGATGGCCAAGCGAGAGACAAACAAATCACGCTGCCGATTGCGCTACAAGTGTGCCAATCTGAGTGCTGCCGAGTATCCATAATTAACAGAGGCTCACGTACCTGCTCAGTTAGCTGTGATACAGATAATGCAGCCGTGATTTGATGACTGCCTAATCGCGGCAATGCTGAAATTGGCTCGCTCAAGCTGTACAACTTAGCATTGCTTAGAGGGGGAATAGTAGGTTTATCAATAATATCAAAGGGATTTTGAACAATTTCTGATGGTGTGAGCATTGAGGGCATCACAACGGACTGGCTTATCGCAGGCTGGGAGGTAGCCAAATGATTGCCACTTAAGTGGCTGAGTATTGCCTGTATTTCACTTTCAGCCGCAGAGTCTGAACTTAACATGCTGCTAAGTTCACCCGCAGCATTCCATGCTAATAACATTGCTTTACTGCTTGATATCTCAGCGACTAAATTTAAGTCACTCAACCAGTTATCAAGCTGTTGCTGCGTAATAGGTACATCTATCATCATCTTGCCAACTCAGATCTCGTTACTGCTCAATCGGCCTACAGCGAGAATACCGTAAGACCTTAAACACATGCCCAATATTGCTACAGAGGGAAAACGTTAACCAAGCAGTAAAATCTCATAAAATTTTACGTTTAACATCAAATCAATACATCTCAATTGGCACTAAGGTTGGATCTAAAACTTACTCCATCATATCCACCTTTTAGGGTGGTAGAGGTCAAACCATCAAAATTCACACTAACTTACTCACACTCAGCAGACTGCTTGCACGGGTAAATCCAACTAACATTGCATTTGCTACTTTAGCACAAAATTTTAGTGTCAGTATCGCGATAAGTTTATTGAGTAACAATTAGTTAGACTTAATCAATTAAGTCTTCCCCCGATAATTCAGCACTTTCTTAGCGAGAGAAAACCATCCCTAAAGACATATATCAGCAATAACAGAGTTTTGATTGACAAAAATGCTATCTTATTGTCTACAATGGAAATAATAAGGCTGAAAAACCAAGGATATTTATGCCCACTGACGTCGTATCAAGCCAAGCTACCCTGCTCAACAGTAAACAATTATATCGCATTTGCGAACTCGACCAATTAAGCACAGATTGCCAATCGACAGCAGAACTCACACCTCTCAATGATATTGTCGGCCAAGAACGCGCCCAGCAAGCGGTAGAGTTTGCAATGGGAATTAAAGAAAAGGGTTACAACATCTACGCCATAGGTCAGAACGGCCTCGGCAAACGGACCATGATGCTGCGTTACCTAAGCCGTCACGAGCCAAACGACCATACCCTGTACGATTGGTGCTATGTGGTTAATTTCGATGATACCCGTTGCCCTAAAGTACTGAAACTGAGTGCAGGGACGGGGCTTGAATTTAAAAAAGCCGTCGAAAAGTTAATGCTTAAACTTGTCAAAGCTATGCCTTTAGCCTTTGATAATGAAATGTATTATGCCCGGACTGAAAAGCTCAAAAGCCAATTATCACAGAAACAAGAAGTCGCACTCACTGAATTAACCGAAGAAGCGAAACAAAAAGGCATCAGCCTCAGTTTAACCATGCAGGGCGACTATCAAATGGTAGCGCTCAATGGTGAAGAACCCCATGACGAAGCTTCATTCGAAGCATTGACAGAGACTGAACGTAGTCAATTTGAAAGTAATATCAATGGCCTAGAAGTTAAACTACGGGGTATTATTCGCCAAATCACTGAATGGGAAGAAGAATTCAGCGACAAGCAGCAAGAGCATGACGAACAAGTCGCCAAAGAAGTGTTAATTCATTTTATTAAGCCACTCAAAGATAAGTTCAAGCACCAGCCCGAAGCGCGGACTTTCCTAACCGGTATGCAGGCGGATATCTTAGACAATTTAGATATCTTTTTAGAAGAAAGTGAAGAACAACTGGGCCTAGCCTACGCTTCCCTTGAAAAGAAAATGCCCCGCCGCTACCAAGTTAACGTTTTGGTCGCTCAAGGGACTCAAAAATTCCCTATTGTCGTAGAAGAAAGCCCAAGTTATCACAGCCTATTTGGCTATGTGGAAAATGCCACCTTCAGGGGGACAGTGTTCACCGACTTCTCACTTATCCGCTCTGGCAGTCTGCACAAAGCTAACGGCGGCGTGTTATTGATGGATGCGGTAAAAGTGTTAGAACGCCCTTACGTGTGGGACGGGTTAAAACGCGCCCTGCGTTCACGCAAACTCGATTTAAGTTCGCTCGAGCGTGAAGTGTCACTGTCGGGCACGATTTCATTGGCGCCAGAGCCTATCCCCTTAGATGTGAAAATTATTCTGTTTGGCGATCACGAAACTTATCAGCTATTACAGCACTATGATCCTGACTTCAGTGAGTTATTCCGCGTTACCGCCGATTTTGAAGATGTGATGGACAGAACCTCAACTTCTGAGGCGCACTATGCCCGCTTTATTTCGAGCATAGTTCACGACAACAACATGCTACATTGCGACCGTGCGGCTATAGCACGCATCATCGAATACAGCTCGCGTGAGGCCGAAGATCAACAAAAACTGTCGCTACACTCAGCCAATATTGCCAACCTGCTGCGGGAATCAAACTACTGCGCTAAATCGGCAGGCAGTCAGCAAATTTTAGTGCCGCACGTTGAGCAAGCACTGCGAAATCAAGAGCAAAGAGTCTCGCGTCTTCACGACAACATAATGCAAAGCTTTACCAACGGCACGACCTTGATTAGCACTCAGGGCAAAGTGGTTGGGCAAATCAATGCCTTATCCGTCATCTCGACCTCAGATCATCAGTTTGGTATGCCCAATCGCATCACAGCAACCACAGCGTTTGGTAAGGGTGAAGTGATGGATATCGAGCACAGAGTCAAACTTGGAGGCCGGATCCATTCTAAGGGCGTGTTGATCTTAACCGCTTATTTAGCCTCAGTTTTAGGTAAGACGGCGCAAATCCCGCTCACCACTTACCTCACCTTTGAGCAATCATACAGCGGTGTGGACGGTGACAGCGCGTCGATGGCCGAATGCTGCGCCATTATCTCAGCTATTAGCGAGCAAGCAATTAGGCAAGATATTGCCATCACAGGTTCGATGAACCAATTTGGTGAGGCTCAGCCCATTGGCGGCGTGAATGAAAAAATTGAAGGCTTCTTCGATGTATGCAAAATAAAAGGCCGTACACCGGAGCAAGGGGTGATTATTCCAGCCTCGAACATGGCAAACCTTATGCTGCGCAAAGACATTGTCGATGCAGTGGCACAGGGGGAATTCCATATTTGGGCTATTACCCATGTGACTCAAGCCATGGAATTACTGCTCGGTAAAACCGCAGGAAGTTTGCCGCAAACGGCCGCACCTAGCCAAGGGCAATATTATCCCGAGAGCATTTTCGGCATAGCTCAGCAAAAGCTCACCGCACTCAGATCCTTAGTTAAAGCGGATTAAATAAAAACGAGAGAGACAAACGAAAAGGGTTAGCACATGCTAACCCTTTCTTTATAAAGCTATTAAGCGAAATTACACTAAGCTTGTAAGCATTTCATCGCTGTAAGGAACAAGTTCAACGCCATCACGCACGCGAGCAACATAGTCAGGGTTAGCAATGAATGGGCGACCAATAGCAATCAAATCAAACTTATTCGCCGCAATCGCTTCACTGGCGGTTTCAGCGCTGTAGCTTCCAACACCCACTAAGGTTTTACCATAGTGTGCGCGCACATAGCTTGAAGCTCTGCCACCAAGATAGTCGAATTCCATGCTGTCATCGAAAATCCCAATATGCACAAAAGCGATATCGCGGGATTCCAGCTCAGGCAAGAAGTAATCGAACACTTCGCGGTCACGACTATCTGCCGCCATATTGAAATAAGCCCCTGGAGAAATCCGTAAACCGGTTCTGTCTTTGCCGATACGAGCCACAACAGCATCGACAACCTCAAGCGCAAAACGGGACATATTGGCAGGTGTTCCACCGTATTCATCGGTGCGGCGATTGCTGTCATGGTGTAAGAAAGTGTCAATCAAATAACCATTTGCACCGTGGATTTCGACGCCATCGAACCCAGCTTCAATGGCATTTTCCGCCGCTTTGGCGTAATCACGCACTAGGCCTTGAATATCCTCAAGTGTGGCAGGTTTTGGCGTGACATATGTCAGTTCGCGCATTCTTGGCACGCTGCCTTCAATCTTCTGTGCTGATGCAGCAAGCACATCACCACCACCGAAAAAGTGTGGATGAGCAACACGGCCCGTATGCCATAACTGCACAAAAATCTTACCGCCATTGGCATGTACAGCATCGGTCACTTTACGCCAGCCAGCAATTTGCGCTTGAGTAAAAATACCAGGGGTATTTGGATAACCTTGAGCATCGGGACGAATAATCGTCGCCTCTGTGATGATCAAACCCGCTTCGGCGCGGCGTGCATAATAGGCGACCATATCATCGGTCGGCACTAAATCGGCATCCGCCATACAACGGGTTAAAGGTGCCATTAAAATACGATTATTTAAGGTAATAGTGTCATTAAGTGAGTAGGTATCGAACAGATTTACCAATGAATTTGGCGTGGTTTGTGTGGTCATTTTCTCAGTTCCATTCTTGAATATGCATTCAAGATATTATTATTTGAACGATCATTCAAGTTCATTTTTGAATGTTTGTTCAAATTTAGGTAGAATCTGGCCTAAGCGTTTCTATACAAGTGAATGAAATTCGATGCGTAATGCAGAGTTCGACCGAGAACAGGTACTTCGCGGCGCTATGGCCGCCTTCATGCACAAGGGTTACACCAAAACGAGCATGCAAGATCTTACTCAAGCCACGGGATTACATCCGGGGTCGATTTACTGTGCCTTCACCAATAAACGCGGGTTATTAATCGCGGCCATTGAGCAATATCAACTCGACAGAAACGAACAATTCAACAATCTATTCGGCAATGGCGAGAATGTGCTGACTAATTTGAAAACCTACTTAGATCATCTCGTTATTGAATGTCTGAGTTGCGATAGCGCCCAAGCTTGCTTACTGACAAAAGCGTTAAATGAAATTGCAGAGCAAGATGTTGAGATCCGGGACATCATCAATCAGTATCTACAATCTTGGCAGCAAGCACTCACACTACAATTTGCCACCGCAACGTTACAAGGACTCCTCCAAGGCAATCGCAGCAGCGAGCAAAGAGCCCAATATTTAATGATGGGAATTTATGGTTTAAGAACCTTCGCCCACACCCATCCTAATGCCGAAACCTTACAGTACCTTGCAGACCAATTATTGGCAGAAGTCTGCCATTAAAGTGCGTTAATTTGTGGGACAGTAAATATCTGAATGACTAACCGAATATGATTAGGCGAACAAGCGCTAACATTAATAGAAATAGATGGATTGAATAGAATTTTTGCAGAAGATGTCGGGACGATAATTTAGCAAAGCGAATTATTCGTCCCAAGAATGACGATTAGTTTAAAATGTTAACCTATATTAGCTTGAGCAAACACTCGCTCGCCTAATGAATTCAATATCTTACACTCACCTTCAAGTACAGCAATGATAGATTTTCCCTTGCGGAAACTTGCAGGTATCATCACACGCCCAGCTTCACTCACTGGCAAATTACCTAATACGGCGTTGTGCATAATTAACCCTACGGGCGCATCATAATATAAAACAGTTACAGTCGCTTGATTTGCTTGCATCACATTTAACTCACATTAAGCAGCATCTACTGCGTTATATTTACGTCGCAAGAGAGCTCCCTGTCCTCAACATTTTAAAATATCCAAAAAGATATTTTAAACATTTTAAATCAATTGCTTAAGGTCTTATTCAAATTTTATGATTTTTTATTGGATACAATACTGTCTTATACTGTACACCTTGGGCTATTTAAGCACTTCGGCAAAAAGATGCCAATCTATTTCTATTATGTTAATCAATTACCCACTATCGATCACATATAAGACACAAATAAAGATGCGTTTTTATGCATTTTTTAGAGTAAATAACCTAAATTTGAGTTATCAGTAATCTACTTAGCTTTAAATCCCACTCGAAATCCGCCCCAATGTTTACCGTTTACAAAAATGGGCACCGACAAGTCGTGCATCACTTCGCCCGTATCGCGTTTATAAGTTTGCAATAGCACAGGTTCAGTATGGGCGCCGCAACGGATCCCTGTCGGATCATTAAACAAGCGTTTGGTTCGATTGTGCACCATATCAACCTCAACTTTGCCTGTCAGTGCTTGGCTAAAGCGTTTATTATGGGTCGGAAAATAACCTTTCCTATCAACGGCTCCCGCATAAATAATTTCGCTGTGTTTTGCCAGAATGGGCTCTTGAATCGTTGGAAAATGCTGATCGGTATAACGATCGAAAGCCGTGCTGTATTTCTGTGGCTGAGTATTGGTAATAGGTTGGTATTTAGGATTAAACAAATCAGCCTCGCTAAAACTGCCACTGGCTAAACCTTGTGCTAACTTGTCACCGCACGCTTTAGCGGCAACATTCGCCAATTGCAGAACCTGCTGATCGAAGGTTTGTGTATCCCATTTAGACAGCGCTTTAAAAATACCCTCAGTGGTCAAGGATAAAGTAAAGGCCTGCTCGGATACGCTATGACTCTGTTTACCCGTCGAATTTAACGAGTCACGTATTTGAGTCACCGAGCGGCTAATGTCGTTAGTAGTGTTGTTATATTGTTTGAGTGAATCTTCCATATCACCTAAGGCATGGGCCGATTGGGTCACAGAAGCCGAAATCTCAGTGAAGTGCGCGTCTAACTCGCCATGGCGGCGACCACATCGGCTGTTTGCGTCACGACCCTTTCCATCAGCCCAGAAGTTTTATCCGTTTCACTGCGGATTTCTAATAGCATTTTGCCAATATCTTGGGTTGCACCCGCGGTTTTACCCGCAAGGCTGCGTACTTCGTCAGCCACTACCGCAAAACCTCGCCCCTGCTCTCCCGCACGAGCCGCTTCGATGGCCGCATTTAACGCCAACAGATTCGTTTGCTCGGCAACGGAGTTAATCACTTCGGTAATTTTTTGGATTTCTTCGGCTCTTGATTTAAGCGCCTGCACTTGCTCAGCGGCAGTATCAATATCCGTACTCAGTGAACGAATGGCCGCAACACCTTTCTGAGCTTGACTTCGTCCCTGCACGCTAACGCGCTCAGCCTCTTGAGCTTGGCCTAAAATATCGGCGGCATTATCGCCAAGTTGGGCCGTAGTGTGACTCAATTGCCCTGCAGCAACCGCAATGGCACTGGCATGCTCGCCATTTGATTCAATTGATTTATTCAATAAATCAATAAAATGCGACACCTCAGCCGAACCGATAGCAATTTTGCTGGTTTGCACACTAATGTCGTGGGAGGGAATGCTTTGCTCTTGTAATGCCTTAATGTTTGCCTCATCGGTGTCGAGCTTAGCCTTAGATGCGCGCAAACACACCCACACCACTAAGCCACAGGCAAGAACGCCCAAGATCAACGCCTGCACAATACTCGGAAGATGCAGTCCCTCAAGTAATAAACTCCCCAGAGTGACCAGCGTGAAACTGATGAAAATTAAAATTTTGTGCTGTATTTCCATATACTTCCCGTAACTGCGCAAGGTAAAAATGAAAGGGAAATGCTAAGAGTCGAATCATTAGCCTTCGTTCAGTTGGTATCAATTACAGCGGCTATTGATTACAACTGACGAGGGAGGACTAACTATGATAGCGCTCAAGATTTATAGTTTTAGTCTATTTCTCTGAATAAGCTAGATAATTTATCTCGCTAAATAAACAAAGTAGAAGTTAGCTATCATCAACAGTCTCACGAGCGTATGGCATTAGACATTAGTATTAATCTATCGCGATATAGTCCTAGCCTATCTAAAAGCGGATCTTCCTTGATAAAACCAACTTTGCCCTGAAATGCGTGCCCCGTCGCCTTCTAGGTAATAAATCACATAGGGACGACTGCACTTATGCCAAGAAAACTGCTAATATCGGCGCAATTTTTTTGAGCTAACGAGATCAAGATGGGCAGAGCATATCAAAACAAGAAAGAATCCATGGCGAAAACAGCCGGTCAAAAAACCCGCATTTATTCACGCTACGGTAAAGAGATTTACGTTGTCGCTAAGCAAGGCGGCGTTGAGCCCGATGGAAACTTATCACTGCGTCGCTTAATTGAACGCGCTAAGAAAGACCAAGTGCCTGCTCATGTTATTGAACGCGCAATTGAAAAAGCCAAAGGTGGCGGTGGTGAAGATTACGATACCGCCCGTTACGAAGGTTTTGGTCCTGGCAACTGCATGGTCATTGTTGACTGCTTAACCGATAACGTAAAACGTACCTTCACCGAAGTGCGTCAAGCCTTCGTGAAAAACGATGCCAAACTCGGCGGCCCAGGTACAGTTGGCCACATGTTTGATCATCAAGCCGTGTTCGTGTTTGCGGGTGATGACGAAGATGCGATTTTAGAACTGCTGATGATGGCTGACGTTGATGTAAGCGATGTTGAGCTGGAAGATGGCTTAATCACAGTTTACGCGCCGCACACTGAGTACTTTAAAGTCAAAACTGCGCTGACCGAAGCGATGCCAGAAGTTAACTTTGAATTTGACAATATCACCTTCGTACCGCAGGACATGACTAAAGTTGAAGGTGAAGATGTCGTTATGTTTGAAAAGTTTATTGCCGCACTTGAAGATTGTGACGACGTACAAAACGTCTATCACAATGCGGAAATTGATGACTAAACGTTTCTTTCGCCTGAAACAAAAACGCAGCCAAGAGCTGTAATGCCGTTCACTTAAGAGTGAACGGCATTTTTATTTGGTCTAATTGGGTACTTGTTTTTGCTCATTTTAAGCACTCTTGGATAAGCCCTTTCCCGTTTACCATCCAACTTAAATTGCCGTGCATTGCGTTCTATATCCAATACATCTCTCGGGACATTCCCCGGCGTTTGTGATGGCAGTTGTGTCAGCTTGAAGATGATATGACTCGCAGCATCCCGAAAACTCAGTTGATTGGGATGGACCGATTGGACCGAT
>NZ_JAKKRH010000150.1:0-567 GCF_025654465.1 Shewanella sp. SM101 | reverse complement strand
TTTTACAAAGAAGCCTTAGACAGAATATCGACACTTGATGAAGTGTGAACTCAAACAAAGAAAATCAGCTTTCCGAATTATTATTAACGTGGTCCAGTGATGGACACGGTAATAAACAGAATTTGCTTGGTGACAATAGCCTTGTGGAACCACCTGATCCCATCCCGAACTCAGAAGTGAAACGCAAACGCGCCGATGGTAGTGTGGGGTCTCCCCATGTGAGAGTAGGTCATCGCCAAGCGCCTAATTATCTCATTGAGATGTAACCAAGCCAGCTGAATAAGCTGGCTTTTTTACGTCTGCAATTTGTTAAATCCAGCCTAGTGTCTATTCAATTATACCAATTATATTAATTATGTGATCTAATTGGTCATCAGTTTTTAATCATACAAAATATGAATCATCCCCACATCGCAGCCTTAGTAAAATCGGAGAAAAGTGCACGCAAACGTATGCGCTATCTTGCCTTACTCCATTTCACTGAAGGTCATTCTCGTACCGCCATCGCAAGCATGCTTAAGGTCAGTAGAACCAGTGTCAATCGCTGGGTCACCGCCTATTTAACCC
>NZ_JAKKRH010000149.1:0-602 GCF_025654465.1 Shewanella sp. SM101 | reverse complement strand
GCCGATGACTTTGATAATCTGACGCTTCTCAAGTTGCCACCTTATTCACCGGAGTTGAATCCAATAGAGCAGGTATGGCAATGGCTGCGTCAAAATGTGTTGGCCAATCGTTGTTTTAGTGGTTATGACGATATTGTCGAACAGTGCTCTATCGCATGGAATACCTTCATTGAGAAGAAAGCAAGAGTGATAGAATTGTGTACTAGACCGTGGACAATTTTGACCAGTTAATTAATGTAATTGGTATAAGCCTTCTTTTGCATCATATTTGGGTTTATTTATCTTGTTGGCTACCTATTCTATGGTTTAAGTATCTCCAGCTATTTAGCCTCTTTCTTCCCTTTCTTTGATCGAACTGTAGTGGCACACTAATTTTGGCCACCTAAATAGAGGTGATATTATTACCTCGTAGATGACTTTAGGTGAACACATGAGATCGACAACCAGAAAAACATTTAGTGCTGAATTCAAACTTGAAGCAGCCCAATTAGTCCTCGATAAAAACCATAGCATCATCGAAGCTGCAAAGGCGATGAACGTAGGTAAGTCCACTATGGATAAATGGGTGAGACAGTTAAAACTAGAACGCCAGGGTGGCACAC
>NZ_JAKKRH010000148.1:0-610 GCF_025654465.1 Shewanella sp. SM101 | reverse complement strand
AGAGAACATCGAGCGTTACTGCCTGGAACCCTATGGCATGAAGCCACTGGAGTCGGGCAACTACGCACTGAGCATTCCATATCGCAATGATGAGGCATTGGATAAGACGGTACATGATCTGCTGACCGAGATCAGCCAGGAAGCCGAGATGCGCAATTGTTTTATCGAGGCGGATGCCTGGGAAGAGGGCTCTGAGCGGAGGTGGTAAGGCTTACGTTGGTTTTTGGTTCCATTGCTCCCCAAACCCCACCTTCTCGATACCAACGTCGATAGGTACGCTTACTGAGGCCCGTTTCAGCACAAGCCTTATAAAGGCGAGCACCCTGGGTATACGCCTCTTGGATTAAGGCAATCAATGCTATGCGCTCAGGCAAGGGGGTTAGCTCTCCTCGCTGTCGTCCCCCCAGAGCGCATTGAGCTTTTTTCTGAGCACCAGTAACGCAGCAGCTTCAGCCAGCGCTTTCTCCTTATAGCGCAATTCCCGTTGCAGCGATTTGATTTCGGCTTTGTCAGCCTTAGCCTGCTGTTTAATGGTTTTAGTTTGTACTTCTGAGGTTTGAAAACCAGCTAAACAATCCTGTTTCCACTGCTGTACTTGCTCGCGGAACAA
>NZ_JAKKRH010000147.1:0-616 GCF_025654465.1 Shewanella sp. SM101 | reverse complement strand
AAGTAGCACAGTAACAAGAGACTCATCATTAATGTAGCTAACCTCGTACAGTATTCTAAAATCCTCTTTTATCGCGTGCCTTACTTGAGTAATGCCAAGTTCAACTAACTCTTGACATAATGCATGGCTCAAAGGATTTTGCGTCACAGATGCTTCAAATGCCTCAATAACTGCCTCAATTCTCTCAATAATAGTGATCTCGTCATGCCATTGGGAATAGTGAGATATAGCACTATCTACGGTATCTTCAAATGTCTTGGTATATTCAAGTTTTACCACAGACATACTACTTATTATCCTTTAAAGCCAGTTTACGACCCGCCAAGCGTTCCTTGAATGCACTTGATGACATAGTGCGGCCATTTTTTTGATCGCTTTTTGCAAAACTGACTAGCTTGAGTAAAGCTATCGCCTCATCACGTCGATTTCTATCCGCTACCGACTCGATAACGTAAGCAGGTACACCATTTTGAGTAATAATCATCGGTTCATCGAGGGTTAAGCTCGCGGCATTTTTCTTCAAAAAACTGATTGTTTCTATGTTCATAGGTTGATGCCTAGTTGATTAATTGAAAATAAGAAAACCCATTCACTAAGCCAAAATCATATCATGCGA
>NZ_JAKKRH010000146.1:0-627 GCF_025654465.1 Shewanella sp. SM101 | reverse complement strand
GACGAACCGCTGGTGTTCGGGTTGTCATGCCAATGGCATTGCCCGGTAGCTACGTTCGGAATCGATAACCGCTGAAAGCATCTAAGCGGGAAGCGAGCCCTAAGATGAGTCATCCCTAGGAATTTAATTCCTCTAAAGAGCCGTTCGAGACTAGGACGTTGATAGGCATGGTGTGTAAGCGTTGTGAGGCGTTGAGCTAACATGTACTAATGACTCGAGAGGCTTAACCATACAACCCAGATGGGTTTTGCTAAGCGAACTTAGACAGAATATCGACACTTGATAAAGTTAAAGACTCAACAGAAAATCAGCTTTCCGAATTATTATTAACGTGAGCCAGAGATGGACACGGTAATAAACAGAATTTGCTTGGTGACAATAGCCTTGTGGAACCACCTGATCCCATCCCGAACTCAGAAGTGAAACGCAAACGCGCCGATGGTAGTGTGGGGTCTCCCCATGTGAGAGTAGGTCATCGCCAAGCGCCTAATTTAGGTTAACGTGTAGACGTTAAGCTAAAGGAGCGGTAGTTCAGTTGGTTAGAATACCGGCCTGTCACGCCGGGGGTCGCGGGTTCGAGTCCCGTCCGCTCCGCCAACATTAAGAGATAAGCCTCATCGAAAGATG
>NZ_JAKKRH010000145.1:0-650 GCF_025654465.1 Shewanella sp. SM101 | reverse complement strand
ATAGCCTTGTGGAACCACCTGATCCCATCCCGAACTCAGAAGTGAAACGCAAACGCGCCGATGGTAGTGTGGGGTCTCCCCATGTGAGAGTAGGTCATCGCCAAGCGCCTAATTTAGGTTAACGTGTAGACGTTAAGCTAAAGGAGCGGTAGTTCAGTTGGTTAGAATACCGGCCTGTCACGCCGGGGGTCGCGGGTTCGAGTCCCGTCCGCTCCGCCAACATTAAGAGATAAGCCTCATCGAAAGATGGGGCTTTTTTCGTTATGGCGTTGTGGATCTTTCGTCCCAGTGACGCACATGCTTCGGGCTCGAAGCATGTGGTTATCGTCATAGTCGGGCATCATGTAGATGACATCCTTATCAGAATATGAAATTTTTGTTTTAAAGCTAAACCAATTCTATTAATACCAATTACATTAATTAACTGGTCAAAATTGTCCACGGTCTAGTACACAATTCTATCACTCTTGCTTTCTTCTCAATGAAGGTATTCCATGCGATAGAGCACTGTTCGACAATATCGTCATAACCACTAAAACAACGATTGGCCAACACATTTTGACGCAGCCATTGCCATACCTGCTCTATTGGATTCAACTCCGGTGAATAAGGTGGCAACTTGAGAAGCGTCAGATTATCAAAGTCATCGG
>NZ_JAKKRH010000144.1:0-656 GCF_025654465.1 Shewanella sp. SM101 | reverse complement strand
ATTTTTTAGTTTATCTTTGGCATCTCTATCCATAGTGCATATGCCTTATTACTTTGCAATAAAGTCAGAATAAGGTGTAAATGGTGGAGCTATGCGGGATCGAACCGCAGACCTCCTGCGTGCAAGGCAGGCGCTCTCCCAGCTGAGCTATAGCCCCATTTACATGCAGTGCGAGTAAGTAAGATGTTCCAAACCTCTAAAAGGATTGGTTTGCCAAATCGAGTTATCCGCGACAAATTAACGCGACGTTTAGTTCACTAAACGAGTGTTAATTTAACAAAGGAGAACGAAGATTTGGTGGGTCAGAGTGGACTTGAACCACCGACCTCACCCTTATCAGGGGTGCGCTCTAACCAGCTGAGCTACAGACCCATCTTTTACTCTTTCTTTTATCAAGCAAATCTGTGTGAACACTCAACAAACATTAAGTTAGTCGTATAGGTAAGGAGGTGATCCAGCCCCAGGTTCCCCTAGGGCTACCTTGTTACGACTTCACCCCAGTCATGAACCACAAAGTGGTGAGCGCCCCCCCGAAGGTTAAGCTACCCACTTCTTTTGCAGCCCACTCCCATGGTGTGACGGGCGGTGTGTACAAGGCCCGGGAACGTATTCACCGTGGCATTCTGATCACCGTGGCATTCTGATCCACGATTACT
>NZ_JAKKRH010000143.1:0-742 GCF_025654465.1 Shewanella sp. SM101 | reverse complement strand
CCTGTCTCTTGATCACATCTTTTGCTCAAGAGACAAGGCTAGCTGGTAACCTTCAAGGATGGTTTGCAGTTTAAACCATCCTTGCCATAACCTTTCCCAGCCTACAATTCCGCTTCGTTTGCTGTCATTCCAGCCCGCGAGTTTTCCTAATCTTAGATAAGCCCAATGCACACTGGGGACTTGTTCGGGCGGTTGGCTTTTTTCCGTCTTTAGCCATAACAACTTCCAGGCCAATGGGCTTAACAGGCTATCGCAAGGCCGTTTTTTCGCTTGTTCAGCYTGGCCTGCGTAACAACGYAGTTGCTGGATACGTGTGGCGATAAATGCCAGAATCACAATCATCCGCTCCAGATTATCTTTGCTTTGCAGCCGTAAGTCTTCCACCTGCGTACCGCCCGTTTTCCAGGATTTATGGAAGTCTTCAATCAGCCAGCGGCGCTCGTAGTAATCAAGAATTTGTTGCGCTTGCTCTGCTGTTGTGACTACCTCAGTCGTCAGCAGGTGCCAACAGAGGCCATCTGCGCTGTCTTTCTCCTGACAACCCACATAAAACAGCGGCACWGACTGGCCCGTTTTATTCGCCGGAACCTTCACGGTAATGGGSGCAAAGCGGATATCRCAGTGCGCAACTCTGGCTTTGCGAC
This sequence comes from Shewanella sp. SM101, assembly GCF_025654465.1. NCBI lineage: Bacteria > Pseudomonadati > Pseudomonadota > Gammaproteobacteria > Alteromonadales > Shewanellaceae > Shewanella > Shewanella sp. SM101. The sequence goes on along the minus strand of NZ_JAKKRH010000143.1, from coordinate 98 downwards.
CGCCTTTTTGTTGCACCTGTACCATCCGCTCACCGGCACTTTGCAGCGTCTCACTAAACGCATAGAGTTTGTGCTGGTCTTCTTCAATACAGCGGCTT
>NZ_JAKKRH010000142.1:0-765 GCF_025654465.1 Shewanella sp. SM101 | reverse complement strand
GGAATCGCTAGTAATCGTGGATCAGAATGCCACGGTGAATACGTTCCCGGGCCTTGTACACACCGCCCGTCACACCATGGGAGTGGGCTGCAAAAGAAGTGGGTAGCTTAACCTTCGGGGGGGCGCTCACCACTTTGTGGTTCATGACTGGGGTGAAGTCGTAACAAGGTAGCCCTAGGGGAACCTGGGGCTGGATCACCTCCTTACCTATACGACTAACTTAATGTTTGTTGAGTGTTCACACAGATTGCTTGTTTAGCTTCTCTTAGGAGAAGTCAGAGCTAAATGCGCCGCGAGCCGGTACGCATTGTTCTTTAACAATTTGGAAAGCTGATAGTATTTAATTGCATGAGTCTGTCATGTGATTAATTACAAAACGTTTAATGCGCAAGCATTGAACATGAGTTCTCAAACACTTTATTAAGTGTCTTGAATATTCAATAGTAAATTATTCTTTGCTGAATAGTTTACGTCTAAGGCGCGTCCACTTCTTTGGTCAGAAGTGAGACAAGTAAAACCAAGCTGGTCGCAATGCGRCGCAGATGAGTGAAACTCATTTGGGTTGTATGGTTAAGCGACTAAGCGTATACGGTGGATGCCTTGGCAGTCAGAGGCGATGAAGGACGTAGTAACTTGCGAAAAGCGTTGGCGAGCTAGTAACAAGCATTTGAGCTAACGATGTCCGAATGGGGGAACCCAGCAGCATAAGCTGTTATCGCAACATGAATACATAGTGTTGCGAGGCGAACGAGGGGAACTGAAACA
>NZ_JAKKRH010000141.1:0-767 GCF_025654465.1 Shewanella sp. SM101 | reverse complement strand
TAGGGTCTGTTGATCTTTGCTGTACAAATGTTGTTCAGCAATACATCGGCAGCCACATTAACATAAACGCCAGTGACACCATACTGGCGTAATTTCTTGCTAGCTTGTCATATCTTGTTGATATTGCTCGATAGTGCTTAATTCTTCCAAAAGCATTCTCCACTAAATGTCGATACCGATATAAGCACCAATCGACTCTTTCTTGAGGTGTATTCTTATAGCGGCGCCTTGGAATAACAGATTTCCCGCCTTTATTGGCGATAAGTTCACGAAAAGCATCGCTGTCATAACCTTTATCTGCAATGACGGTATCAACCTGCTTCAGGTGCTCAATTAAGCTGGGGGCGTGTGTAATATCGTGTTTTTGGCCTTCTGATAATTCGAAATAAATCGGTAATCCTCCGCTGTCGACGGCTAAGTGAATTTTGGTTGAATTACCGCCTCGACTTTTACCAATACTCTCATTACTTAGCGTCGCGGCACCTGCACTGTGCTGGTGAGCCCGCACTATCGAGCCATCAATAAAGACCCATTCTATATCAGCAAGGTTGGCTAAGGCCTTGAATAAATGTGCTAGAACGCCTTTCTTAGACCATAAATGAAACCGTCTAAAGACCGTGCTCCAATGACCGAACTCTTTAGGTAAATCTCGCCAAGGGATACCTGTTCTAAGGCGGTAAAGAATACCTTCGAATGTTTGTCTATGTTCAGGTTTGTCATAAACACGGCCTGTGCTTTTCATTAAATGAAATAGCTTTTCCCAGCGT
>NZ_JAKKRH010000015.1:0-115745 GCF_025654465.1 Shewanella sp. SM101 | reverse complement strand
TGAGGGCGTTCAAAATTCTGTGTCAGGCTAATTTTTAAATTTCCAGCACGCTATCTAAACGTCCTTCAAAATAAATCGCTAACTGAGATAAGCAAAGGCTCCAATTGTGGATTGGCATGGTCCATTTATCAGAGGCGTTTAATATGCCTGCGTAAAGTAGCTTCAACAAGCTATTTTCATTAGGAAAAGCACCTTTGGTTTTGGTGAGCTTTCTAAATTGGCGATGTACTGCCTCTACTGCATTGGTGGTGTAAATCACTTTCCTGATATGTTCTGGGTACTTAAAATAATGGGACAAATTATGCCATTTGCGACGCCAAGAGTTGATTACCAGCGGATAAGCATCACCCCATTTGGCCTCCAGTTCGTCCAATGCCATCTCTGCGGCTTCTTTACTCACGGCTCGATACACAGGCTTTAAATCAGCCATAAATGCTTTCTGATTTTTTGAGGCGACATACTTCATTGAGTTGCGGATCTGGTGGATAACGCATAGCTGTGTTTCCGTATGAGGGAAGATACTGGCTATAGCCTCAGGGAAACCAGTCAAGCCGTCAACACAGGCGATAAGAATATCTTTTACGCCACGATTATTAAGATCGGTCAGTACGGATAGCCAGTAATTAGCGCCTTCATTTTCGGATAAGTGAAGCCCTAAAATTTCCTTTTTTCCTTTCATATTAAGCGCTAACAATGTGTAAACGGCTTTACTGACGTAACGCCCATCCTCTTTGACTTTATAATGTATCGCATCAAGCCAAACGATAGGATAATGGCTATCTAATGGGCGCTGTTGCCACGCTTTAAGTTCGGGGATGAGTTTGTCAGTGATAGCACTTACAGTTGCGTTAGACACATTGATCCCATAATGGTCTTAGGGGTTTTGCCATTTTTGCGATTAGGCTGAGGATCATGCGCTAAATGCTGCTCAAGCTCAGCCTGGAGAGCCGCTTCAGTGAGTTGCTTGATCAGTGGACCAAGAATGCTGTCTTTACCTGTAAGGCTTTTACCTGATTGCAGATCTTTAAGGGCTTGTTCGAAGTTAAAAGGTTGGGTCATGTGTCATTCCTGTTTTTGAATATTTTACTGAAATGACACAGAATTATGAACACTACCATGATAGTGTCAAACTTTTAACCGGAAGTGAGTTTGAGCAATATCTTCATCTTTTTAACGATTTCTCATAATAAAAATATAATAAGCCTCCTACCGTTTAGTATATTAGTTTTTAGTTATAACTGTTCTACTTTCAGATTATTAATGTGACTCTAGCTTTTTAAGCTTACAGATGTTGCCTGTGCTCGAAAGGCAAACCGTGGTGATTGGCGAGACGACCGTCCGCCCCATGGACGGGGCGGTCGAGCATCCAAGGATGGACTGGCTGCGGGTCGTCGAGCCAGTACCATGGTTGGCCTCACTCTGAACAATATCTATGTTTAACTGCCTCTTCGCCTTCGGTAACTCTCGTTTATCAACTTAGAGCCTCTAGGTTCTTTCACAGTGTAGTGAGTGATTACCATGGCAAGCCTGTATAGGCGAATATAAAAATGGCCGAGGATAAGCTCGGCCATGATTTGTTCGATTAAGCGTAAAACGGGTAGGTTTAGTAGTATTTCTTCAAATAACTCTCGGCGTAGTTTTTGAGTTTTTTGTTTGAGCTCGTGGTTGCCATATTTTCAATCACATCGCGGTAAGCGGTATTCCCTGAACTAGCTAGCGCTTTTGCCATGTTGGCATAGGTATCGATGGCGAGTTTGTCATTGGCCATTAAGCGTGGTGTTTTCAATTCGTTACTGAGTACGGCTAGGATAAAATCATCGTACTGGCGGTCATCCATGATGCGTTTAGCTGCGAGACGCATTAATTCTAAATCATTGCTGCGTAGGGCATTGGCAAAGGCATTATTTTGCTGACTTTGATCGGCAGTATATTGGTTTTTATCCGCAAGAATCGCATTCCATTTTTTATATATCGTTATGTTTTCTAAAGCTTGACCTGCGTATTTTTTGAGTTTTTTAGGATAATCACCATTAACAATCTTGTTGATGGTTTCGCTGTACCTATCATTGCCTGAATAAGCTAAGCCTTTGACTAACCAAGCACTGTAGTCAATGGCATTTTTTTCAGTGGCTTGGGGCAAAGATGCGAGTAGCTTTGCTTCGAGCGCATCAAAAATGGCAGGATCGGATAAACCAGCGATGGTGAGTGATTCAATGGCTTCTTTTTGCTTGAATTGGTTATCACCCTTAAAGATTTCTTGATAGGTTTCAACCGTATATTCCTGAGCCAATAAAGGCGAGCTTAATAAACTGATGCTAAGCAGCATACCTGCAAAGAGTGGTTTCATGGTGATGTCCTTATGTGGTTTTTATATGTCGTTATTGGGCCCAGCGTTTAAAAATCAGCGAGGTATTAATGCCGCCAAAGGCGAAATTATTACTCATCACATAATCTGTATCGATTGGGCGCGGCTCGCTGCGGATATAGTCCAAATCGGCGCATTGTGGGTCGATACTTTCAAGGTTGAGTGTCGGCGCAAACCAGCCCGCATTCATCATCTCAATACTCACCCAAGCTTCTAGTGCACCGCATGCGCCTAAGGTGTGGCCCGTGTAGCTTTTAAGGGATGAAATCGGCATGTTAGTGCCAAATACCGCATGGGTCGCGTGACTCTCGGCAATATCACCACGGTCGGTCGCCGTGCCGTGGGCGTTGACATAGCCTATGGCGCTAGGCTCAAGCTGTGCATCTTTGAGGGCTAATCTGATGGCGATTTCCATGGTTTGTGCGTTCGGTTGAGTGACATGTTGGCCATCTGAATTCGTGCCAAAACCGACTAACTCAGCGTAAATCTTGGCGCCACGCGCCTTGGCGTGTTCGAGCTCTTCGAGTACCAGCGTACAGGCACCTTCGCCAATCACGAGGCCATCACGGCTCGCATCGAAGGGGCGTGGCGCGAGTTCGGGTGTGCTGTTTTTAGTGCTGGTGGCAAATAAGGTATCGAATACGACGGCCTCTGTGGGGCAGAGTTCTTCACCGCCGCCCGCCAACATTAAGGTTTGATGACCGTATTTGATGGCTTCATAGGCGTAACCTATGCCTTGGCTCCCCGAGGTGCAGGCGCTGCTAGTGGTATGAATTCGGCCTTTTAAGCCGAAAAATACCCCCACATTCACCGCTGTGGTGTGTGCCATCATGCGGATATAACTCGTGGCGGTGACGCCCGACATATCACCGGTTTTCAACATATCGCCAAAGGCGATGATGGCATCGGTACTGCCAGTGGACGAGCCATAGGCGATACCCATTTCACCCGAGGACACGATAGGATCGTCTAACAATCCCGCATCGATTAATGCAAGTTCACTGGCGCGGGTTGCCATGATAGAAACCCGACCCATAGAACGAATTTTCTTGCGCGAATAATGGCTTGGCACTTCAAAGTCGGTAATGGGGGCGGCTAAGCGGGTATTGAGGCCATCGTATTTATCCCATTCGCCCATAGTGACAACACAGTTTTTCTGCGCCTTAAGGCTCGCCGCTATCGCCTCCCAATCATGGCCTAGGGCGGTAATGCCGCCAATGCCAGTGACAACCACTCGTTTCCCTAAGCGGGTTTGATTTGTCGCTTCGCTCATTTAGATCATGCCTCCATTGACCGATATCACTTGGCGAGTGATATAGGCGGCATCGTCAGACATTAAAAATGCGGCTAAGGCGGCGATTTCACTCGGTTTACCCATGCGGCGCATCGGCACTAATTGCTCGACCATATCCTTAGGAATATCGGCCACCATGTCGGTTTCAATCAAGCCGGGGGCGATACAGTTGACGGTGATTTTGCGTTTTGCCAGCTCTAATGACAATGCCTTAGTCGCACCGATAATACCCGCTTTTGAGGCGCTGTAATTGACTTGGCCACGGTTGCCCGCAATCCCAGAAACTGAGGCTAAGGTGATGATGCGCCCGCCCTTTCTACCTTGTACCATAGGCATGACACAGGGGTGGATGACATTATAAAAACCGTCCAAGTTAGTGTGGATCACGCTGTCCCACTCGCTTTCTGTCATGGCAGGAAAGGCGGTATCGCGGTTGATGCCAGCATTGAGGATCACGCCATAATAGGCACCATTGGCCTCGATATCGGTTTCGATGGCGCCTCTGACGGTTGCGCGGTCGGTGACATCAAATTTCAGCAGGCTCACATTCACCCCAAGCGCGCGGATTTGCGCGGCAGTGTCATCGGCAGCTGCTTGGTTACTGTGGTAATGCAGGGCGATATCGAAACCTGCAGCGGCGAGTTTTAGGGCGATGGCTTTACCAATACCGCGGCTCGAACCGGTAACTAATACTCTGTTATTCATCTGTTTTCTCCACCCCATTTTATCGTTATGTGTCGGTATGGGGTTTCATGTATTTATGGTAAAAAGGTCGCTTGTTAAGGCGCTTTAACGCTTTTTATCTACATCATTGCTTTAGTGCCCAAGGCTTCTATTTGCCGCGTCTTGATTGCCTGCAAGATAGGCTTGTGTGTCCTGAGGCTGGAACACATTCACATTGGCTTGGGCCACTAAGCTCTTTTCTAGCTCAGTGCCGGCTTCGGGCAGCAGATAAATTTGGCAATCGAATACCGCTAATCCCGATTCCTCTTGATAGAGGCGGCTGACTTGGGTGCGATAGGTGCGCCCGAGCTCATATTGCTTTGCATACAAGGTTAATTTGCGCGATCCCAATAGAAACCCGACGCGGATTTTATCATTGCGAAGCTTTGCCTCAACCCCTGCAAGGGCGGCAATACTTTGGGCCATATATTCGATACCCACATAATTGGGTACGGCTTGATATTTATCATTGAAATAGGGGCTCTTGGCCGTGATAGTGACTTCGGTCTCTAGGTTATCGCGCCGATAGCCAATGATTTTATCGAGCAAAATCATTGGTGCCCTATGGGGAATAAAATCGGCAATATTCTGTTCGGCAAAGGGTTGGTTAATCTTAAGTAACTGCATGGTACTAGGCCTCGTTACGGCAGAAAATTAGGCTGGCATTGCTGCCGCCAAAGGCGAAGGAATTGCTCATCACATAATTAAGCGCGCCCTTAGCGGCGACTTGATGGCGCTCGACCAAGGCAATGGACGGATCCTGTGGATCGACTTGTCCGTCCCATTGATGGGGCGGCAGGGCTTGGCGGTGATTATGTGCTGAAAGTAATAAATAACAGAAGGCGGCTTCAATGGCGCCAGCGGCACCTAAGGTATGGCCGACTAAGGGCTTGGTCGAGCTACAAGGGGGCGTGTTCACGCCAAACACTTCAACCACGGCGCGGCTTTCCATCGCATCATTTTTAGGCGTGGCTGTACCGTGTAAGTTTATGTAACCAATGTCTTTTGTTGCAATGTGTGCATCTTGCAACGCCGCGTGCATGGCTTTGATCGCGCCTTCGCCTTCGGGGTGTGGCGCCGACATATGGTGCGCATCGCTCGACTCTCCAATACCCGCTAGCATGACCTCTGACTCGCCCAACGTCAGGACAAAAAGCGCCGCGCCTTCGCCGATATTGATGCCATCACGGTTGATACTAAAAGGATTGCAGTGGCCTTTCGAGACAGATTCTAAGGCGTGAAAACCATTGACTGTGAGTTGGCATAAACTGTCGACACCGCCGACAATCACCATATCGCAGAGGTTAGCCTGTAATAGGCGTTTGGCACTGGCAAACACTTTGGCGCTGGATGAGCAGGCGGTTGAAATCGTGTAGCAAGGACCATCTAGCTCAAAATATTGGCGTAAAAAGTCGCTGGTGCTGCCGAGCTCCTGCTGGAAATAGTGGTAATCCGCGGGAAAGTATCCGTATTGATTGCGGTAGCTCAGCGCGGCTTCACCTTTTGAAATCCCTGACGTGCTTGTGCCTAGCACAACACCAATACGGGCATGACCAAAATCCCGTTTCGCTTGTTCAACTGTGGTCGCAATTTGCAGTGCGGCGCACAGCAGTAATTGGTTGTTACGGCAATCAAACTGAATGAGTTTTTCGGGAATGGTTGGTAGCGCTGCCGTCACGGGTGCAACTAAGGTTGGGTGCTCGAACAGGAGAGTGTCACTGCGTAGCATCGCACTGGTATCACCGGCGATCAGGCGGTCTAAAACCTGCTGGGGATCTTGCCCTAGCGGGGTACACAATCCAATCTGTGTAATAGCTACTCTGTTCATCATTGTGTGTCTTTTTACCATGGCACAGTTAAGTGCGGATGCTAACAGATTAAATAGGTTCGATTTCTAGCTCAAATTTAGCTTGTGGCATAGTTAAGCTGATGTGGGCTTGCCAAAGAGCATCGCCGATATTTTGTTGATAACGGATTTGCACCACATGGGTTTGCTGGCCGCTTTTACTGATCAAGGTATCTTGACTATAGATCTGGCGACAGGGGATTGTATTCACTCGGGTGCCTATAAGCGTATCGCCCTGATTTCCCCCAACCGTATCGCAAAGGCCTGTGACTAAATGACCACCTTCTAAATGGGCGCGAATACTCTGTTCAGGCCAATAGATCAGTTGCATCATCGCCATTAAATACTCAGCTTTAAAATTGTCCCCTAGCAGCACGCTTTGTTCACTGCTGAGTGTATTACCATCATAAACTAAGGTAAACAAAGCCTGTCCGAGTGGCGCTAAGCCAACGAGCGTCATGCGCTCATTCTCTAACTCTAATTGAGTGAGCAGCTCGTGGGATTTATCACCCACTTTAATGCTGACCTTTTGGCTAAAGGACTGGGGTGAGGATACGCCCGTTTTGCTCTCGGTTTGCGGGCTGCTAATGTCGGCAGGTTTGGCCGTCGGCTTAGTCAGAGGCTTATCGGCTGCGGGGGCAAAATCATGGGGCAGTGGCGCCAAGCAATAACGCATGTCTTTAGCGAGGCCGACACAGGTTTGCCTGAACAGCAGTTCGCTACATCCAGTCAGCCCTAGACTGATGATCAGTAGCGCGGGGAACACTCGCCATTTCGCGTTAAAGTTAAGCGACATGCGGTTACGCCTCTGCAAATTCAGGAATGGCAACTTGGTTTTGGCACAATTCGACCACCATGTTCAGGCGGCGCTCCGAGTCTTTAACGAAGGGATTATTGAGGTCCCAAGCGTAGCCAGCCAGAATCGAGCAAATCATTTGCTTGATGCGTGGATTCGGTTCTTCATAGAAGATCACATCCTGAAAGCGGCCATCATACCAAGCTTGCACATAGGTGCGGAAGGTATTCACCCCCTGCATTAAAGGCGCTGAGTAATCGGCTTGCCAGTCAACCGTTTCACCATTGAGTTGTTTAGTCACACATTTTGCTGCCATCGATGCCGATTGCATGGCGATAGTGACGCCGGAGGAAAATACCGGATCAAGGAACTCGCCGGCATTACCCAGTAGGGCGAACTTGTCGGTCGCAAGCCGTGACACATTGGCTGAATAACCCTTGAGTGTGGCGCATTCTTGCACCACCTTAGCGTTTGCCAGTAGGGCTTTTAGTCCTGGTTCTTCATTGACTATGTTCATCAATTGTTGCTCAAGCGAACCTTGTAAACGCGCAAGTAATTGCGGTTCGGCAACCACGCCGAGTGAGCAACGGCCATTGCTAAAGGGAATGAGCCAATACCAAATGTCTTTATGCTCTGGGTGGACGCTGATTAAAATTTTATTTCGATCAAAGTTAGGATCGCTGATGTTGTCTTCCACATGGGTAAAGATGGCGCTACGCGGTGGTAGGCAAGACGGACTTTCTAAGTCGAGCAAGCGGGGTAACACACGGCCAAAACCACTGGCATCAAGCACATATTGGGCGCTGATTTGATAAAGCTCGCCCTGTTCATTGCGCACCATTAAGCATGGATTCTCGGTTAAATCTATCGCCTCGACGGTTTCGCCATAGCGGATGTCGACCCCTTGGCTTTGGGCGGTATCGGCTAACAGTTTATCAAAACTGGCGCGCTGCACTTGGAATGTGGTGCCCGGCCCTGGGGTAAATTTATCGGTAAAATCGAAGGTAGTGTAAGTGCCATTGCGACGAAAGGCGGCGCCATTTTTATGCTGGAATCCAGCGGCATTGAGTGCGTCTAACATGCCGGCTTCTTCGATGAATTGCATGCAGCAGGGCAGTAAACTTTCACCGATGGAAAAACGGGGGAAATGTTGTTTTTCTAACACCAGCACGCGCTTGCCTTGTTGGTGTAGCAAGCTGGCGGCAATGGCGCCTGAAGGTCCTGCGCCGATAATAGCCACATTGACGGCAAGTGAATTTGGCATAGCTGATAAATCGTGAGCGGGTGTAGTCATGTAAAGTACGTTCCTTGTCGTTATCAGGACTTTTTAGTCGTTAAAATCAGTGGCGAAAGTAAAAAGGTTAAACCTATACCTAGTGACAGGGTTAAACCAAAATAATGAATCGCTTGGGTCTGGCTAAAGGCGAGTAAACCAAAGGCTAATAGGGTCGAGCAGGCGGACATAAATACCGCCATCATCACTGCCTTGCCGTGGTTTTGAGCAGAGGCAAAGAACAAGCTGTAGTCTATCCCAATCCCGAAAACTAAAATGAGCGCGAGTGCATGGAACAGACTCAGCGGCGAGCCTGTTAAGCCTAAGGTTGCAAGCGTTAGCAAGGCCGCAAGGGCTGGAACGGCAACCACAACCGTGGCTTTTTTAATGCCAAAATTCAGGCTAAACAACAAGAGTGCGATACCAAGTGCGAGCGCTAACAGCTTTAGGGTTAACAGTCGGTAATGGCCCATGACGGCGGAGATATCCGCGACTTTATCGATAAGTTGTACGCTTTGATCATTGGCAAAGCGCGCCTTGATCGCGTCGATCTGTTTAATGCCGCCAAGCAAGACAATTGCACCATACTCAGCGCTCGCCCCATCATTTAGAACGTCATAGTCGGTGGCCTTGCCATTTGGTGCTAGCCACAGCGGTGCGAGTTGCTTGCCTGCCTCTTGCGTAAAGAAATCTGCTGGACTGATATATTGCTCTTTAGCTGCTAAGTAGCTTGCTTGCAGCTCTGGCTTTAAGTTCTCATCCAACCCAAGGCTTGTGAGCACAGTATCTATCTGAGTTTGATAGATTTCACCCTGTAAGCGATAAGCCGTGTCTTGCCTTTGATGGCTGGGAAGATATCGGCTGAGGCTGACGTAGTTGCCTAACTCTTGATTCGCAATAGCGGCATCGAGTAGTGGCGACACTCGCTCAAGTTGTTGTAGTAGTGCTTCTTCATTCGCGGCGCGTACCAGTAAGAATTGATTATCTGTGCCGCCGCTGAGTAGCTGCCTGAGCTTATTTTCAGGTTCAGTCACGCTCGCGGGGCTTTGCTGTAAATGGCGAATATCGTCATCGACGGTTAACTTGGTTACGCCAACCAGACACCACATTACTATCACTAAAGCAAACATGCTCATGCCTAAAGGCGTGGTCAATCTGTTGGATAACTGAGTGAGGTTGGCAAGGTACTTCCCCGCTAACGCTAATGGGCGGGAGCCAGATGGCAAACGACTTCCCGCTAACAGTGGGTAGGCGAGAATGAGGGTGAGATAAGCCCCGAGCAGCCCCGCGGCGCAGAAAATCGCCACTTGCTGCATTCCTGGAAACGGCGCTAAACCTATGCCCACATAAGCTAAGGCACTGGTGATAAAGGCAAGTGTCACTGTGGGGAAGATATACGCGACCGTCGCCTGAGCGCTCCGTTCGGTATCGCTTAAGCGCTCGCAGTAAAAATGAAAGCTGTAGTCGATGGCAATGCCAATCAAGCTAGTACCAAACACTAAGGTGAGTAAATGCAGCTCGCCAAATACGCTTAAGGTAAAAGTCACTGCCAGTAACAAGCCGCTGGAAATGGTAACGATGGCCAACAGTAGTGGCATTACGGAGCGAAACGCCAGCCAGACTAGGGCTATGACCCCAAGTAAGGATGCAAGACCAAGAATCGAGATTTCACTCTTAGCCGTTTGGGTCGCTGCAATCGCGTGAAACAGGGCACCAGCCTTAAGCAGGGTAATATCGGGATAGCTTTGTTTAACCGCATCCAATCCTAGGTTTAATGCCGTCATCTGCGCCAATTGCGCATTGGGGTTAAAAGCACTTTCTTGGCCCTTTGCCATAACAACCGCAGCGACATTATCGCCTTGATTAGCCAGCAGAATACCTTGGCTGACCCTGACTTTTGAACTCGGCGTGAGGGCGAGTAAATTGGCGGGGAATAACAGCAGCGGATCTTGGGCAAGCAAGTTGCTATTGGCATAACCAAAAGCGTTGTAAAGCTGCGCTGTGGCCGCTTCAATCAGATTTCCAATGTCTTTCGTTGCTAACGCCTCAACTTGTGGCGCTGTCAGTAATTTAAATCTGTGGGGGAAATAATATTGCCCCAATGCTTCACCGAGCTGCATATCGGCGCTGCGAATATCTGTAAGTGCAGCATTTTTTCCAGTAGCAACAAGGTCAGTTTCAAGCTTTTGCATCAAGAGCTTAGCCGCAGCGATTGCCGTGGTTTCATCCTTGGCGACGAGCGCAATATAGACTTGATCGGCGAGCGTCGCTTCAACTTGGTTAAGGGCGCGCTCTGTGAGTTTATCCTGCTGTAAATGCGGCAGCATGGCGAGAATATCGCTCTGCACCCTTGCGCCGTTTTGCCAGAGTTGCAACGTCCATAGACTGGCAGACAGCATCAATAGCAACCAAATGGCGAGGCGCCATTTAGGGGATGATTGTATTAGCGCTTGATTGGCGCGCGCGGTGAAATTGGCGGCCATGGTTAAGGTTTATTCGCCTCTATCGCCACAGCATACTGCGTCAATTCGGTTTCGCTGAGTTTACCTTGGGAAAGCGCACTAAAGTCGATGCGGGTCATATCCTGCGGGCTCACACTCGGCGCGGCGCTCAGCAGCACTAAGGATTGCAACACATCGCTACCTTCTAACACCATATTGGCGATGGCTTTTTTCATTAAGGGATCTTTGGGCGTTAGCCCTAATTGCCATTGGCCGTCTGTGCTCAAGCCTTCTATTTTTAACCTGTCTGTGATGAGGAAGTGCAGCTCGAAGTTTTCGCTTAAACCGGAAATATCGCCGCCGAGCATAGCGCGCACTAGGCTGGGCAATAAATCGCCCATAGCGGCGGCGCTCGCCGATGCATCAGCCTTGCTGACTTGTACTCGACCTTGACTATCGCGCTGAATAAGCTGCTTATCTTTTAAAATAAGCAGGGATTCGAAGGGCTTTATCTGTTGCCATATCAGCCCTTGGGTCTGATCGAAGATAAACTGGCCTTGGCTGATTAACGGCTTTTTGAGCACCTTTAATTGCCGATATTGCACAAACTGGCCTCGCACCGTTTCGCCCAAGTTAAGTTTTTGGCTCAGGGCGACAAGCTGCGCGGTATCCGCACTTTGGCTAAAGAGTGTTTGATAAGCGCCGGGCTCTGCTAAGGTTTCTGCCTTGAGTGGCAGGGTTATCAAAGCACAAGCCAAGCCGCAAGCAAGGCAGAGGAGTAATGCACACTTTGCCAGCACAGGATTATTCGCCAGCACAGAGCTCTTCGCGAGTACTGAGTTCATTAGTCTTCAACCTTAGCGAGCAGGATGGCTATTTTGTTACGGAACACCTCTGGGGTAACAAAGCACAATTCTTGGGTGCTCATATCGACCGCTGCCTGAATGGTATAACCCTTAGTGATGCGCGCACCCGTTTCAACGTCGCGAATTTGATAATTGATCTTTAAGCGGTTTTCCCACTCGACTAACTCGGCGCGCACTGTGATTTTTTGCTCGAAGGTGCTGGCTTTGACGTATTTAATCTGTAAATCGATAATAGGCCATGCATAGTTAGATGCTTGCATTTGGCGGTAGTTGTAGCCCAGCTCATCGAGCAGTTTACAGCGGGCAATTTCGAAATAACGCAGGTAATTGCCATGCCAAGTGATTCCCATGGAATCCACATCGTGGAAGGGAATTTGCATTTCCATATCGATAGTGAGCAATGATTTCATCGGCACACTTCCCATTCGCCCGCTTGGATTTTAGCTATGGTTTGGCGCAGCACGGCTTCAAGCGGTCGGTCTTCGATTAAGGTTTCAAAATCGGCGCGCACTTGAGCGAGGGTTTTCGCCAATGAAGGCGTGAGCGAGGCTTCGTTCAGCTCATTCTGTGCGATACGCAGGCCAATACCTTGGGTCATGGCAAGCAAGGCGGCCGCGGCGACTTGCTCGGTTAATTGCAGCACACGCATACAGTCGCGGGCGGCGATAGTGCCCATGCTCACCTTGTCTTGGTTGTGGCATTCGGTCGAGCGTGAGAATACGCTGGCGGGCATAGTGTGCTTGAGCGCTTCTGCCGTCCACGCCGACACACCAATTTGCACCGCTTTAAAGCCATGATTAATCGCGCGGCGTGGGCCAGTTGAGCCGGATAAGTTGGCAGGTAAGCCATTGTTAAACTTAGGGTCCATCACTAGCGCCATTTGGCGATCGATAAGATCGGCTAAGTTAGCCACAGTATTCTTAAGTGAATCCATCGCAAAGGCGATATGGCCGCCGTAAAAATGGCCACCGTGGAGAATATGCTCGCCTTCGCCGTCGACAATCGGGTTGTCGTTGGCGCTGTTGACTTCGGTTTCGATAAACTGACGCATAAACGGCAGCGCATCCTGCAACACGCCGATAATGTGCGGCGCGCAGCGGATGGAATATCTGTCCTGCAGCCTGTCAGAATTACGTGGATGTTCGTGGTGATTTAAATCTTCCCGTATCCAAGTGGCGATTTGGTTTTGCCCCGGATGCGGTTTAGCGGCAAATAAGATTTCATCAAAATGGTTCGAGTTGCCTTTTAGCGTTAACGAAGCCATAGCGGTAATGCGGCTACTTAAGCGGGCAAGATATTGGGCGCGATCAAAGGCTAAACAGGCCAAGGCCGTCATTACAGCCGTGCCGTTCATCAGGGCTAAGCCTTCTTTTGGACGCAGGACATGCGGGATAATGTTGAGCTTAGCGTACACAGCTTGAGTCGCTTGGCGCTCACCTTGGTAAATCACTTCGCGCTCGCCGACTAACACGGCGGCTAAATATGACAGCGGCGTTAAATCACCGCTGGCACCGACCGAACCTTCTTCTGGGATTACAGGGACTATGTTGAGATTGAGCAAAGTTTCGATGCGCTTTAATAGCTCATAGGTCACGCCAGATTTGCCAATGGCTAAGGAGTTTAAACGGCAAGCCATCACAGCGCGGGCCTGCATTATGCTTAAGGTCTCGCCTAAACCGCAGCCGTGAAAGCGGGTTAAATGCAGTGGCAATTCGTGGACCAGATCTAAGCTCACATTGACTGTGCAAGAGTCGCCATAACCTGTGGTTACACCATAAACCACGCCTTCTTCGTGCAGCAGGCTATCGATAAAGCGCGCACCTTTTTGAATGTATTCTTGATAATCCGCATCATCACAGAGCTTAACTGGTGCGCCCTTGGCGACGGCAACCACTTGTTCTAAGGTAAGAAATTGACGGCCGAACTCAATAGTCTTTAAGTCTGATTGATTCTTTGAGTCGGCGGCTTGGGTGTGGCTCATGAATGACTAGTCCTGTCTGTCTTATGATCCTGCTCTGGGATCTGCGGTGATGTTGACTCTGCTGTTACAGCATCGGCTTGTACTGAATTGGCTGATACGCGTTCTAACTCGCTGTCTTTACGCCAAAAATCGAAGAAGTTAAACCATTGCAAAGGCTCGCGTCTGGCAAAGTATTCTAAACGTTCGCTGTAGCGATTTACCGCCTGCTGTAATCTGTCCATTCTGCCCGCCCTTGGGCCTTTAAGTGTTTCGGCGAAGTGCTCTAAATGCACCCGATAACGGCCCTGTTCCCGCAGGCAAAACATTAAAAATACAGGGCAATCGAGTAAACCTGCCAAAATAAACGGCCCTTGGGGAAACGCTGCGTCTTGCCCCATAAAGGGCGCGTACAGGACGCGACCTTGGGTATTCGGTGAGGTTCTATCGCCCGCTATCACCACCAGTTCACCGTCTTCTATTTTTTGCTGCAACAGCATAGACGTCGCGGGGTTAAGCTCGGTCACTTGAATAAGATTAAGCGTGCTATCTGGATTTAACTGTTTGAGTACCTTATTGAAATTTTCCGCATGGCTCGTTAACACCATGACATTCACTTTGACTTTGCGCTGGTGGATCGAAATGGCGCGGCAGAGTTCTAAATTGCCAAGGTGCGACACCAATAACACGGCGCCTTTACCGCTTTCGAGTTGGTCGGCCAGCACTTGGCGATCGGGGAAATCCACTTGGCTCAATTGGATGCGATCGCACCATGCATCGATTCTATCGAGTGCGGCATTTCCAAAGGCTAAAAAGTGATTCAGGCTATCGCGCCAGCCTATGGGCTGATTGAGCTTAGGGTGTTGCGGCTCAAGCATTTGCACGCGGCGCAGGAAATCTAACGAGGCTTCGCGGGTGACTTTGCCCGTGAGAAAGAAATAGCAAATCACCGGATACATAATGGCGCGGCACAACCAATGGCCGCCAATACGATAGCTCTCGGCGAGGAGTTTGATGCCCCAGTAACTGCCGCGCTCCTTCATGCCCGACCAATGGGTGGCTGAAGTTGATGATGTTGCTGAAGTCGATGATGTTGCTGACGAGCAATGGGAGTTTTGCGCGGCTTGTCGCTGTGATTTACGCTTCAATAGCCAAGGCAGGCGTTTGAGCATGCCGAAAAACAACTTGGTATGCAGTTTAGTGATGCGCACATTGTCGGCCACACCTTGAAAGTGACTAACACCACCTTCGGGATAAATCACTTTAGTCGGCTGGAATAAAATTTCCACCCCTTGCCAGTAGAGTTTGACGAGGATTTCAATATCAAAATCCATTCGCTCCGTTAAGGCTTGCTGGCACAGTAATCGCTCGGTGGCGGCGAGGGGATAAACGCGAAAGCCACACATAGAATCTTGAATATCAAAGCTTAAGGTTTCGACCCACACCCAAAAATGGGTGATATAACGGCCATAAAGCCTGCCCTTAGGCACGGATTCATCGTACTCGGGTTTGCCTGAAATCAGCGCATCGGGTTTAGCCTGCGCCTTGGCTACCATAGCTGGAATATCGGCCAGATTGTGTTGACCATCGGCATCGACCTGCAGTGCATGACTAAAGCCATCGCGGTAGGCTCGGCGTAGGCCCGTCATCACAGCAGCGCCTTTACCACGGTTGTAAGGATGCAGCAGCAAAGTCACCCAAGGATAGGTTTGGGCTAAGGATTGCAGCAGATAACGGGTTTCATCATTGCTGCCATCATCAATTAAATAACAGGGCAGATTAAATTGGGCGAGTTCGGCCAAGGTCTGGGCAATTGCGGCACTGTGATTGTAATTGGGGATCACTAAGGCGAGCTTAATGGGCGCCGACTCAACTAAGTCGCTGGGAGGTGTTAGCACTGGCTCGCCCCATCGCTGCTGTTAACTGGCGAGATATCGAAGGCGATACGACCTGAGGCGTAGCGGTTTTCACCATCGCTATAGGCGAAGGTGAGTTTCCCCTTAGCCGCATTATTGCTAATGCTTAGGGTGACTTCTTGCCCCGGCAGTATGAGTTGCTGAAACTTAAGCACTTCTAAGTTAGCAACCGCCTCTGAATAACCAAAATATTGGCAGCCTAAACGCACCGCCCAATCTAATTGCGTCACGCCTGGCAGTACGGCTTGCTCGGGAAAATGTCCCTTAAAAGATTCAAGGTCGGCCGCCACTAACAGACGTAATTCAATATTATCCATGCCGATATTGGAATGCAGGATCGGCGGTAAACTCGATTTAATCATGATCAAATAACTCGACTAACTGGGCAGTGACACGCTTACCCTGAGTGTTCAGCGGCAAAATATCGGGATAACGCCAGCGGCGTGGCAGCGTGACTCGCTCAAATTGCGTCAGTAAATGTGCTTTTAACGCATTGTTGATACTGAGTTTTCCCTGCTCTTGATGCACACTGCGGCCAAGTGCGGAGAGGGTCACTACCGCGCCCAGTTGGGATTTAAACTGCGGCAATACGACAAGTGCCGCTTGCTCAACATAGGCGTGACTGCAGAGCAGCGTTTCCATTTGTGCCAGTGATAGACGTTTTTCCTCTATCTTAACAATGCGATCGAGTCGGCCCTTGAGTCTAAACTGGCCATTTTCGGTTGGTTCGATTTTATCTTCGCAGCGCAGCCATTCATCGTCGGCCAAATAGGGTGATTTAAGTAGCAAGGCTCCATCGCTAGGATCTTGATCTATCGATATTCTGTCAAACACTTGCCAAGGTTCATCGGCCTCATGCTGACGGCGATAGGCGATGCCGCCCGTTTCTGTGCTACCAAAAATTTCGATGGGCAAGTGACCATAGCATTGGCTGATCCCTTGAGCCGCCGCAAAACTTAAGGGCCCGCCAGAGCTAAACACTAAGCTAGGTGAGCGCAGCTGCCGCTCGTGCTCTAAAGCCTTAGGTAAACGCGATAACTGGGCAGGGCTACTGATCAAACACAGGTTTGGCAGTAAGGCAGTGTAATAGCTTAAGGTTTCTGGGTATTCAATCTGTTCACTTAAAAACGGCCGGCTGGCGGCGAGTGGCCACAAAATCTTGAATAACAGGCCATAGATATGCTGGTGGGAAACCGTGGAAACCACACTGCAATGGGGTAAATGTTCGGCAAAGGTATGTTCGAGCACTGAGACTTCAACGTCTAATTGCTGAAGTGTTTTACGGATCGCCTTAGGTTCGCCGCTGCTGCCGGAGGTAAATAGCACAAGTTCGCCGATAGCCTCGCTCGCCGGCCAAGGTTTACTCGGCAGGCTCAGCTCTTTTCTCAGTAGAATAAAGGCCTGACTTTCACACAATGGCTTGTCCGACAATATACCTTCAAACTGGTGGGTTAATTCGCTCAGCGTGCCCGTTTGGGTGTTGGCTGGTAAGATAATTTCCTTGCCTGCTAACAGCGCCGCACATAAACCCACAGCAAACAGATCGCTGGTATCACTCGCGAGCAGCCATTTTTTCTCTGGCGCTGCTAGCAGTTGCTCGTAAAAATACGCCACCTGATTGGTAAATAAGGCACCTGTGACTATGTCGTGGTGATTAAAGCTGATCAGTTGTTGGGCAAAGGGCCCTTGGGTTAACCAGTTTTTGAGTAGCTGTGTCATGTTTTCTTCAACCAAAAGCTGCGATATAACCACTCCCCACCGAGGAGCAGTCCCATGAGTACGTATGCAATCAAACCGTTATACAAGGTCCAGGTTGCTAAGCTAGTAAAGCCAGCGGTGTAAGCCGCCATAGTGCCATTGAAGATAAATAAGCCGCACCAAAGTAGCGTGACTTTTTTAAGATACCCAGTGGCTTCATCCGGTAAATCGGGTTCTTTCAAACGGGCTAAACGTTCGATCATGCTAGGGCCAGTGTGCAGTGAATAACTGAACAGCGCCAGCATAGTGAGATTTATCACTACTGGGTAATACAGCAGCCAGTCACTGCGCTTGGCAAGATAACTGCCTGCCGTGAGCACAATCCCCACCAATAGTGGTAAAACTAATGTCTTAACCTTTTGCTTTTGTAGCATTAGCCGCATTATCAGCAATAAACACAGCACGAGCGCTAAGGTGCCAGCAGGCAAGTAACTGAGCCCTAAATACACGGCAACGGGGTAGGCCAGCAAAGTTAGGGCGGTTAAGACCTGTAGCAAGGCTCGCATTAGGTTTTAACTAAACCTTCGATAGCATTAATCACATCGTTGATTGTGCGAACTGATTTAAATTCATCGGGTTGGATCTTTTTACCTGTCAGTTGCTGCAGTTTTATCACTAAGTCGACTGCATCAATACTGTCGAGATCGAGCTCTTCATACAGGTTGGCCTCAGGCGTAATCGCCTCGGCATCAATTTCGAATTCGTCCACTAAAATAGTGGTCAGCATAGCGAGGATTTGTTCACGATTTTGCATATTCCTCTCCTATGGACGCTGTGATTCGATAAAGCGAGCTAAGCTGGCAACACTGTGGAAATGGGCCTTAGTGGCATCCGAATTGGCTTCGATTTTGACATCAAATTTTTTCTTGATGGCTAAGCCGAGCTCGAGGGCGTCGATAGAATCTAAGCCTAAACCTTCGCCAAATAGCGGTGCATCGGTTTCAATATCATCAATGCTGACGTCTTCTAGATCGAGACAGTCGATGATTAACTGCTTTATTTCATTGTTTAAGTTCATAATTATTTTCGAGTTGTTGTTTATAGTAATGTTCAAGATCCCGCGTCAGCTGCCGGGCCATTTTTGCATGCTCACCTAAAGCCGCTTGGTACTTCTGGTAAGAAACGATTGTGCCGATTTCAACGGCCATTCCCATGGTTTGCCTTGGGATTTCATACCAAGGTTGCTCCTTTGTCAAACCACGCACATTGGTACGTAGTACCACAGGTAAAATATCCGCTTCGGCCCTTAAGGCGATATTGGCAGCGCCGCGGGCAAAGTGGTTAATGGTCGCGCCGACAACCGTGCGCGTCCCCTCGGGGAAGATAATCAAATTGGTGCCTCTTGCGAGCACTTCGCGGCAATCCTCTAGCATGAGTTCGGCGCCGCGATTGGGAATATAACCCGCGCAGGACACCACACCACGCAAAAATGGATTACGCCACAAAGCTTGTTTGACTATGCAGCCCGCATTGGGCATGAGACTTATCAATACCACCACATCCACTAAACTGGGGTGGTTGGCAATGACGATAACGCCTTTGGCATCATGTAATTTTTGGGCATCGTGGCTGCTGACCTTAATCACACCAGCCCAAGTGAGCATGGCGACAAAGCCTTTGAACATTAAATGCACGGCCTTTTGTACCCGAATAATCCGCGCCTCTGGTGTGCCTGGCCAAAAACGTAGTAGCGGCAGAATGGTCAAGGAGCTTAATAAGCCGCCTAAGCCAAAGGCGATATAACAACTCACGCCACCTAGCCAACGTGGCACATAATTCAGCCCTTTGCGGCGAGTTTCCGGCAAGGTATAAGCGGCATTGAGCATTGAATCTTGATGATCCTTAGCGGCGTCATGGCTGTGGGCTACATCAAACATGCTCAAGTCTCCAATGCCATTGGGATAAGCAGCCTGAAATATTTTGTGCCGTCGCTAGGGCGTGGATAAATGCACCATAGGTCAGCGGATTTAAAGCTGTTGCTTTAGAAATGCGGCTCACCGTGAGCTTGGCCGAAGCGGGTGTATCGAAGGGCGCGAGCTGTAGGCCTAGGGCCAAAGGTAATTCAAATTCTTGGGTAAACTCATCGTACACAGGAGGCACTGGATCATCACCGAACACCAATAACAATGGTTCTGGCGATTGATGTAATTGGGCGAAGGCTTCGACCATAGCTTGGGACAGGGTTTCTGTGCCCGCCGCAACTGAAGTTGAAGGCGCTGTATTGGCCGCCACTATGCCAAAAATGCCGCTGGCGGTGTTGTGCACCGACTGACTAAAACCTAAGGGCGATAAGGGCTGTTTGGCGATAATGTCTTCGAGCAGGCCAATGGTGCGCTGCAACTCTCCATGGCGCGAGGCAAAAATAGAGCGACAATTTGCAGGCATTTCGCACTGAAAACTCACCTCTAACATCATCTTAGTCAAGCGACTAAAACGGCGGCGCTGCATGGCGGGAATTTGTTTGAGTGCGGGAGCGGTGGTATCCGACTGTGGTGGCGTATCGAGATTGAGCTCAGCCGAACTCTCGCACCAAGTTTGCCAACTTTGATGGTGCTGATATTGGGGGGCCCAAGCGCCCCAAGAGAGAATGCTGAATGTTAGTTGCACTACTTTGCCTCGACACTAAATTTAAGCTGTCTTAGTTATCCCTAACTAAGTTAGAACATTAATGGATTGTCATACCATAGTGAGGAGTATACGCGTTAGAAGAATGACGCTCGAAATGCCCTCTACAGCGTGGTCATTCTACACTATGCCCCTTCTTTTTATGAAGCCATTTGCATTGTGCGGGTTAACGGAATGGGATCAAGTGCTGTGATTTACAGCACTTATTCGACATTGAGTAACAAATATCGCAGTGGCTATCTGATTTCGCATACACTTTAACTTACAGGTTAAAATGAAAAAAGGCGCACTGAGCGCCTTTTGGCATGAGCTTGATAACCTATTGCGACAATTGATTCTCGATTTTACGCAGCGCTACTTTCAACTTGCGAGTATTTTCTGGACCCATACGGATCAACAGTTTTTGGGCACTGGGTAGTGCCTCTAAGTTAGGGTCAACGAATTGATAGTTAACGCTAATTGAATTCAGCTCAATCGGATCTTCAATAATAGGTGCTGCGAGTAACATTTTAATCGCTTGCAGCATTCTGTCGTTAAATTTGGCGTTGCTGTAGCCGAGTTCGGTAAAGGCTTCCTCTAGGAGCGGCGTCAGTTGCTTGTAAGTTGTGATTAAGCTCTGTTCGTCCATTTTGGCAATCGAGTCAACATAGGCGTCGTATCTGTGGAACCCCTCAGGATTTAAATACACTTTGTTGGTGATTTCTGAGACTGAGAACAGCTTCTCTGGTCCTTTAAGTGGGCTAACTTTACGGGTTAATTCACCCTGAGCTAGGTTATCCACGAATACCACAAATTGGCGGACGAGATCTTGCTGCACTAACGAAGAACTCAACACATTGTTATTGATCATGGCGAGGGCTTTTTGTTGCACAAATGCATCACTTTCAGCCAGCACAGGCACAGGTTCTACGACAACTTCAGGCTCTGCCACTGCAGTGGTTTCAGTGCTATTGGTGTTCGTTTCTGTAACGGCAGGCGTCGTCTCAGTGGTTTCAGGCTCTGGCGCACTTTCGAGCGTCATAGGTTCAGATGGCGGTGTTTCAGGCAATACAATAGGGGCGTTAGGAATGAGTTTAGGTGAGTCAGAATCACCGCTGTAGTAATAATATCCTCCGGCAGAAAGTAGCACGACGAGCACTATCGCAAAAAGCGCAAAGCGATTGCTGCTAGAAGACGTCTCTTGAGGTGTTATTCTATCATCTTGATTAACTTGCATTTTACATCCTTCGCTTGAGTGTCAAGGTAACTTGGTGAATACATGCAGCTAACATTAAAGTGCAAGAGCGGGCTATTTGAAGGCCGCAGGTTCATTTTGCAAGTTTCCATGCGCTTGTCTATAGCGCTTAGCTGAACATAAACAATTTATTTCGAGTAAAGGCTGATGTTACGCCTCGTTCTTTACCCTTTAATATTTGCGGCCTAAGCCTGCACATAGTGCTGTCTGTGCCCGAGCCAACGTAAAATAATTGCATCGACTTTTTCGGGAGCTTGCGCCATTACATGGCTCGCTAATTTCTGAATGTGTGGGATCAAAGCTTGATCGCGCACCAGATCGGCAATTTTGAGCTCAGCCAGTCCTGTTTGCTTAGTGCCAAGCACTTCACCCGGGCCACGAATTTCTAAATCTTTCTGCGCTATGATGAAACCATCATTGCTTTGTCTGAGTACGCTCAGTCTTTGGGTGGCGGTATGGCTCAACGGCGCCTTGTAGAGTAACACACAATGGCTTGCGATGGCGCCTCGACCGACTCGTCCGCGCAGTTGATGTAGTTGTGCTAGACCTAAACGTTCAGGGTTTTCAATGATCATCAGGCTGGCATTAGGCACGTCGACGCCCACTTCAATCACGGTTGTCGCTACCAGTAGATGAATAATGCCTGCCTTAAAGTCGGCCATGATTTGCTGTTTCTCGGCGCTCTTTAATCTGCCATGCACTAGGCCAATATTGAGCTCGGGCAGGGCGAGGCGCAGTTCTTCGGCCGTGTCTTCGGCGGCTTGGCATTCGAGCACTTCGGATTCTTCAATCAGAGTACACACCCAATAGGCCTGACGTTTATCTGTGATGACGGCGTTACGCACCCGTTCAAGCACTTCGTTGCGGCGTGAATCGGCAATCGCCACTGTGGTTACTGGAGTTCGTCCCGGCGGCAATTCATCGATAATGGACGTGTCGAGATCCGCATAGGCTGTCATCGCTAGCGTGCGCGGGATCGGCGTTGCCGTCATGATCAATTGATGCGGATGGAAACCTTGGCTCACGCCCTTTTCCCGCAGACCTAAGCGTTGGTGTACGCCGAATCTGTGCTGCTCATCTATGATAATTAACGCGAGTTTATTAAAGACCACATGCTGCTGGAAGATGGCATGGGTGCCAATCACCATTTGGGCTGCGCCGGATTCAATATCCGCAAGGGATTGCGCTCTTGCCTTGCCTTTAAGTTTACCCGCTAGCCAACCGACTTTAAGCCCGAGTGGTTCAAACCAAGCGGCAAAGTTAGTTGCATGCTGTTCGGCCAATAGCTCGGTCGGCGCCATCATGGCGACTTGATAACCGTTTTCAATCGCTTGCAGCGCAGCCATCGCCGCGACTAAGGTTTTACCCGAGCCCACATCCCCTTGCACTAAGCGCATCATAGGGTGCGGCTTTTCTAAATCTTTGCCTATATCGGCCACCACTCTTTGCTGGGCGCCTGTGGGCTTAAAGGGCAAAGCGGCAAGGAAGGGATTGAGCAACTGCCCCGTGGCCTGCATGGTCACTGCTGCATCTAAATTACTGCGCTGCCTTAGGCGTAGCATGCTGAGATTATGGGCGAGCAACTCTTCCTGCACCAGTCGCTGCTGGGCTGGGTGTTGGCCTAACTCTAAATCGAACTGAGAGCTCCCCGCAGGAGGTCGATGTAGCGTCTGCAGCGCTTGTTTAAGGCTGATGTTATTCGGTTGCAACTGAGGTGGTAGCAGCTCAGTTAAACCGCCATCTTCCAGTAATGCCAAAGCTTGCTCGGTCAGCTTTAGCCAACTCGCCTGTTTTAAGCCCTCAGTCGTGGGATAAATCGGCGTTAGGGTATCGCTTAGGTGAACATCTTCACCGGGATAGACGACTTTATATTCTGGATGCACTATCTCAGCTTGATGACTACCACGGCGCACTTCACCATAGGCTCGGATCATTAAACCATTTTGCATGGCATTACGCTGGGCGACAGAAAAGTTAAAGAAGCGCAGACTTAAGCTGCCCGTATCGTCGCGCACATTGCAGACCAGCATGCGCTTGCGGCCTTGGATGATTTGTGTCGATTGGATTTCAGCTTCTATAGTGCCATAACCGCCTAGGCTGAGGGCGGCAATGGGATAGATTTGGGTTCTGTCTTCGTAGCGCAGGGGTAAGTGAAACAGCAGATCTTGTACTGTTGTGATGCCGAGCTTTGCGAGTTTCTCCGCGACCTTTTTGGCGACGCCTTTGAGGTCGGTGATCGGAACAAGATCCAATTGCTGCAAGTCGTTAGCACTCAATCACTGTGAATTTATACATATATTAACAGAGAATAAGCGTAAGGCAATCTCAAGGGGAATTAGGGTGTTATCAAATTTTGTTTGGAAGCATAGCTAATATCCTTCTGTGGCCTTAAGACCACAAAATTGTTGATAAGATATCGTTAGGCTGAAAGCGTGGTTAACAGTGAGTGTTATTACAACCAGCCTTTTTGCTTGGCAATGCGGGCTGCATCGATTCGATTACTGGCATTGAGTTTGGCTATGGCTTCAGAGAGGTAGTTGCGAACAGTCCCTTCGGCGATAAAAAGAGTTTCGGCGATGTCGGAGGTGGATTTGCCTTCGCTAGCGAGGCGAAGAGCGCGGCGTTCTTTGTCGTTGAGTGGGTCGACATCGCCAATCGCCATCATCGCAAGTTCAGGATCGATCACTCGTTTTCCCGCCATTACTTGTTGAATCGCGTTGACTAAGGTTTCCGAGGGCGCATCTTTAAGCAAAAAGCCGCCCACACCCGCTTCGATGGCACGTTTTATATAGCCTGCACGGCCGAAGGTGGTAATGACCACTATCTTGGTTTGGCTATGTTGCTCCTTTAACCATGTGGCCAGCTCTAAACCTGTGCGGCCGGGCATCTCGATATCTGTTAGTAAGAGATCAAAACTTTGCTGTTTGAGTAAGCTTAGAGCTTCGTCGCCGTCACTCGCTTGGGTGATACTAAAACCCCCTGCAAGCGTAAGGAGTGCGGCGAGTGCTCCTCGCACCATGGCTTGATCTTCCGCCAATAAAATCTTCATTAATGTGTTGCTCCCTGCAAAGGTAAACTGACGGTAAATCTATATCCCTGTTCGAGATTATAGCTCAAGCTGCCGCCTAAACTGTCGAGACGCTCGCGTATACCAGTGAGGCCATTACCCTCTATAAAAGGTTTGGCCGCGGCATTGTCTTTGACTTCTAGCAGCAGGCGGTCTGATTGCTTAGAAAAGTGGATAGAGCATTCACTTGCACCGCTATGGCGAAGAATATTATTAATGAGTTCGGTGAGGATCAAACTCAGTTGGCTTTCTGTGCTTGCACCTAGCTTGGGTAGCTCACCACTGAGCTCGACACTTAAGCCTTTATCCCTTAAGGATTTACAAAGCTGCGTCACGCAACTCTCTAGGCCCTTGTGTTTGTAGTCTGACACGGTGTGGCGGATCTGGCTTAAACTTTCCCTCGCAATTTGTCCTAGCTCAGTCAATTGGGTTGATGCGAGTTCATATTCTTGTTTTGCGATTAGCTTTTCGGCTAGCTCAGCCTTAAGGGCGATGGAAGATAGGCTATGCCCCATAATGTCGTGTAGATCCCGCGCGATACGTTCACGCTCAAGCATAGTGGCCAAGGTGGTAATTTCTTGGGCACTTTGCTGTTCTTTCAATTTATGCCGATAACGTCTGCGTTCGGCGACACCAAACATGCCCACGCCGAGCACTAATCCCGAGCCGTAAAGCGGAAAGTAGTAACTGTTAAAGTGGTAAATCTCATTGAGGGCAAACAGCAGGCCGATGAGGGCTGCAATAGCCAACAGACAGGTCCGGAGAGGATAAAAAAAGCCAATGAAGAAAGCGGCAAAGGTAAATAGCGAGATAGAGCCTGGGTTGATTGGTGTGATCGCTATTGCTATGGCCACCATAATGAGAATGGGCAGATAGGCGCTACGGCTATTGCACTTATAGGTCCAAAAATAACTGGCAATAAAAGGGATTAACACGGCAAAACTGAGGGCGATTTTCCAGCTTGGATAGGGATTTATGGCAAGTGGGATCAGATAAAACACTAAGTTTATCAAATACACCCAAGCAAGTTTTCGTTCGAGCTGAAGCGGAGTGCTTATCATGATGCCTCTGTGTCACTGAGTTGGTTGTTGAATGCCCACCGATGGCATCTGTTTTAATTTATTCTTTTTAGGGATTGGCGCTATCGTCAGCGCCATAGATCCCCGTTAACAACTTTGTCTATTTTGCACTTAATTGCTGATTTTGTTGAAGCAAAAATTTTGCCCAACCGTAATCTGCTTGTACTTTGATCGCTTGTTGCCAATCTTCAATCGCGCCTTGGCTATCGCCTAATTCCTGTTTAGCGAGCCCGCGCCACGTGTAGGCTTCGGCTTCACCCCAGCAAATGTTGTCGCAAGGCTGGGCGAATCTTTCTATGGCCGTAGTGGCTAAGGTCTTAGCATTTTGCATGCTGCCGCCAAACATAGCTGGCGTGTTATAGGCGGCGATGGCTTTAACCAATGCGACCCGTGGATTTTGTGGTTCTAATTGTTCGGCACTGGCAATCGCCTTGGCGGATTTCATGCCGAGCGTTGCACCTTTACTATTATCTAAGGCGATTTGCATGCCATAAACCGACGATAACAGGGCAAGGGATTCTGCATTCGCTTGGCTGGTTTCGAGTGCTTCTAATGTGGTTTGCGCTGTAGTCAGTGCGCTGCTAGCGAGTGTTTTCTGCCCCATTACATTGGCACTGATGGCTAAGCGATAGTTCGCATAGGCTTTATCATAATCTTGAGTGCTACCGCTCAGTTGTTGTAATTGCGTTAGATTCATCGCATTCGAGGCCGCGTCTACATTGGTGATGTTAGTGTTTGATGACGTTGCTGCAAACGAGTGAGTACTGATAAGCAAAAAGCTGGAGGCGAGGAGTAATGTTTTCATGGTATTTCCTTATTGAGTGAGTTTCCCAATGTTTGGGTACGGGCTCATTATCAGAAATTCGATAGAAGAACTGCAGACACAAAGGTCATGGCTTTGGCATGACAAATGTCATCAGTTGAGTTGTGTGCTTATATTCTTTATTAGGTGTGCTTTAAAGAAGGTGCGTGATGAATAAAGGACAGCAATACCTAGAGAGCAAAACACCGGAGAGGCTCCGGTGTTTTTTTTATCGCAAATGATCAGCTAAGTGTTATACCACAGCTTGAGTGCTCGCTTGGTTTATTAGGTAGCCCAAGTAACCTAAGTAGCACAGTAGTAATACTGAACCTTCGCGGCGGCCAATACGAAATCCTGTCCAAGCGAAAGGTAAAATCATGATGGCAAATGCCAACATCACTATGAAATCAAAGGGTTGGAAGCCAAGTGATGATACTGGCTGTACTATTGCAGTAATACCTAAAATACCCAAAATATTGAATATGTTAGAACCGACAACGTTACCTATGGCTATGTCACTCTGACCTTTCAGTGCCGCTAGAACAGAAGTTACTAACTCTGGCATACTGGTACCAATCGCCACGATCGTTAAGCCGATAATGACTTCACTGATACCGAAGGTCTTGGCTAAATCTACCGCGCCGTTGACAAACAAAATACCGCCACCGACTAACATACCAATACCGACTAAGATAAATAGGGCTGAAAGTAGCGGATTATTTGGACCTGCTTCAATCTCTTCCTCTTCATTACCATTTTTCGAGCTGATGTAACTAAAGGCTAAATAACCGAACAGTAGTGACAGTAATATCACACCGTCAATTAGGCTGAGCTCGCCATCTAACAAGAGTGCCCAGAACAACATGGAAGCCAATATCATCAAAGGGATATCACGCTTTACGACTTGAGATTGCACTTGAATAGGGCGGATAAGTGCCGTGATGGCTAAAATCAAACCTATGTTAGCAATGTTAGAGCCAATAACGTTACCTAAGGCGATACCGCTGTTTCCTGCTAGAGCAGACTTTACACTCACAGCCAGTTCTGGTGCACTAGTACCAAAGGCTACAATAGTTAAGCCTATGATAAGTGGCGTAATACCTAAACGTAGAGCGATTGAACTCGCGCCACGAACTAGGGCTTCTGCGCCTAAGGTTAAAATAATAAAACCGCCAATAATCGATAGTGTAATTAGCATCGTTAGACTCTGTTAAACCTAATATTGAATGGAAAAGTACAAGGGAATTGCCCCTTGGCCGACTGGCGCACATGATACGTGGTTTTATCGGATTTTGACAGAATATGTCATAAAAAAGCACACCCTAGGTGTGCTTAGTTTTAGCTGATGACCATACTCGCCAACTGATTGTTTGGCCTAGTTATTTTTGAGTCAATTCATCTTCCCAGCGGACTTGGGCGCCACGAATGCCGTCAACTCGTTCGCTAAAGGCTTTTTCAAGCACATGGCGTTTGATTTTGAGGGTAGGCGTGAGCGCATCATTCTCAATCGTCCAAGGATCACTGACCACGACAATCGCATCGACATGTTCGTGTGACTCTAAGTGCGGATTAACGCTATCGAGTGTCGCTTTGAGTGAGGTGCGGACTTCTTCGCGGGCTTGTAGATTGGCCCCTTCGGATAACTGCACTAGTGCGATGGGATGTGGCAGACCAGAACCAATCACGCAGATCAGTTCAACATGGGGATCCTGTGCCAGTTTACGTTCGATAGGCACGGGCGCTACATATTTGCCCTTGGCGGTTTTAAAGTTGTCTTTCACTCGGCCAGTAATAGTGACACAACCATCGGCATCAATTGAGCACAGATCGCCTGTGTGGAAGAAACCATCAGCATCGAATGCCGCTGCGGTAGCTTCTGGCTGCAGATAATAAGCAGTCATTAATCCCGGACTCTTAAGCAGTAGCTCACCATCCTCGCCTTGGCGGATCTGGCAATCCTCAACTGGGCGGCCAACAGTGCCAATTTTACGCGCATCAAAAGGATAGTTGATGATCGAATAGGCACAGTTTTCTGTCATACCCCAAGCTTCGCAGATATTAAGACCAATACTGTGATACCAGTGGATCAGTGATGGTGGAATTGGCGCCGAGCCAGAGCCGAGTAGACGACAATGGTTCAAGCCTAAACCCTTATGGATTTTGTATTTCACAAAGCTGCTAAGCAGTGGGATTTTCAACAATAGATTAAGTTTACTGACCCCAATTTTGTCGATAATGTTTTTCTGAAACAGGCTCCATAAACGTGGTACCGAGAAGAATACCGTTGGTTTTGCCCGTTGAACATCGACAACGAAGGAGTCGAGACTTTCAACGAAAGCCACCACACTACCTGAGTAGAAGGATGAGCCTTCAATCGCAACGCGCTCTGTGATATGGGCTAAGGGTAAATAGGATAACAGTCTATCGTCGCCATCGGTGCGCAGGTCACGCACTACCGCTTGGCAAGTCCAGCCATAGCTGGCGAAGGTTTGAATCGCGCCCTTAGGTTGGCCAGTCGAGCCAGAGGTATAGATGAGTGTCATCACTTGATCTGGAGTAGGCAGCGGGGCGTTAACTAAGGGATAGCCTAGCTTAAGCAATTGTTCCCATTGATATTGTGCTGGCATCGTATCATAGGGCATGGCAAGGCGTAGTAGCTCGCCACCGACACCTGCCTCTTGGTCAGCCCAATGGTCAAGTTTGCCGAGAAAAATGGCTTTTGCGCCACTGTGTTGCAGCACATAGCGAATAGTATCTGTGTTGGCGGTAGGGTAAATAGGTACGCTGACATAGCCGCCGTGCATCAACGCGAGGTCGGTGATAAACCATTCGGCACAGTTTTTAGAGAGAACGGCAATTTTATCACCACGCTCTAAGCCTAAGTGATGTAAGGCACCGGCAAGTTGTTGAACTTTTTCTTGAACTTCAGCCCAAGTAAAATCAAGGAATTGACCCTTGATCGGTTGGCGTAAATAGACTTGGTCCCCCTGAGTCTTAGCCCAGTGCGCCAGCATTTCAATTGGCGTCTTAATCGCTGTATCCATTGGCAATTCCCTGTTATTTATTGTTCTTTTGGCTGTACCCAGTATGGCGAGTTTTGTGAGCCCGCGCAAATAGTTTACAGGATTGTAAAATATGAGAATGGAGCCAAAGCCTACAAGCTGAGTATGAAAATAAGATGAAGAGAATAGTAAGCTGGAAAGAGGAGGGTGGCGGCAACAAAAAAGGCGCCGCAGCGCCTTTTTGTTGGTTGAAGGGCAATGTGAGAGCTTACAGCTCCATCACGCCATCCATTTCAACTTGAGAATCCTTCGGCAATTGCTTCACGCCGATAGCTGCACGGGCAGGGTAGGGCTGGCTGAAGTAACGGCTCATGATTTCATTCACTTTTGCAAAGTGGCTTAAATCAATCAGGAAGATGTTGAGCTTAACGATATCGTTGATTGAACCGCCCGCAGCAGTACAAACGGCTGTTAGGTTTTCAAATACTTGCACCACTTGCGCTTCAAAATCATCGCTGACAATTTGCATTGTGCTTGGCACAAGCGGAATTTGGCCGGATAAATACACTGTGCTGCCGACTTTGACGGCCTGTGAATACGTGCCGATGGCCGCAGGGGCGTTTTCGGTCGCTATGATGATTTTTTCTGCCATGACGCTCTCTCTAATGTTGAGTTAATTAACGATTACGGGACGTACGCAGCACTTCGGGCAGTACCCTAATTCGGCGCATCACGTTGGCTAAATGGATCCTGTCTTTCACCGAAATCCGCAGATTGATCAAATACACGCGACCATCACGTTCTTCAGTGCTGAGGTTGTGAATGTTTGAACCTTCGGCGGCAATGATCGAGGTGATCTTCGCCAGTGCACCTTGGTGGTTAACGATTTCGACCCGCAGATTGGCTTGGTAATCAACGCCTTCAACATTATCCCATTGTACGGGAATATACTTGTCTGGCTCGCCTTGATAACCACGAATATTGGCGCAGTTTTCCATGTGTACCACTAAGCCCTTACCTTGGCTCACGTGGGCAATCACGGCATCACCTGGGATAGGGCGGCAACAGTTCGCGAAGGTAACGAGCATGCCTTCGGCGCCACGAATTGGCATCATGTGGCCGTCGCGGCTCTCTTGATTCTCAAGATTATCGCCAATCAAACGCTGGGCGATAACAATACTCATGGCATTGCCAAGACCGATATCGGCGAGCAGCGAATCGAGCGTCGTATGTTTAGTATCGCGGATCACTTTTTCAATCTGCTCAGGCGCAATGCTGTCGAGTTTAGTTTTGCCTAGCGCATGGTTGAGCAGGCGGCGACCGAGTGCAATCGCATCATCACCTTTAAGGCTTTTCAGCACTTGGCGGATTTTAGCGCGGGCCTTACCGGTTACCACAAAGTTCAGCCAAGCGGCATTAGGACGCGCGCCTTTAGCGGTAATGATTTCAACGGTTTGGCCTGAAATTAACGGTTGGCTAAGCGGATACGCTTGGCGGTTAACACGGGCGCCGACGCAAGTATTACCTACGTCCGTATGCACTTCGTAGGCAAAGTCTACCGCGGTGGCATTGACGGGTAATTCCAGAATGCGACCTTCGGGGGTGAACACATAAATCTCTTCAGGGAAGAGTTCCGTCTTCACGTTTTCAACGAATTCGAATGAGGTGCTAGCGCTTTGTTGTAGCTCCAACAAGCTTTGCATCCACTTACGGGCACGCACTTGAGTCGTCGTGCCTTGGCCTGTTTGTGCACCGCCTTTGTAGGCCCAGTGTGCGGCAACCCCTTTGTCGGCCATCTGATCCATATCTTCGGTACGAATTTGGATCTCAACGGGCACGCCATGTGGACCAAATAAAGAGGTATGGAGTGACTGATAACCGTTGGCTTTAGGGATAGCTATATAATCTTTGAAACGACCGGGACGAGGCTTGTACAGTCCATGCATGGCGCCGAGTACGCGATAACAAGTGTCGATGGAATCGACTATCACCCTAAAGGCGTAGATATCCATCACTTCTTGGAATTGCAGCTCTTTACTCTGCATCTTGTTATAGATGGAGTAGAGGTTTTTCTCGCGACCTTTGACTTTTCCTGGAATACCCGCATCGTTTAAGCGCGTATACACAGCGGCTTCGATGCCTTGGATCAATTCTTTGCGATTGCCACGGGCGGCTTTAACGACTTCTTTAAGCACTCGATATCGCATGGGATAATAAGCTTGGAAACCTAAGTCTTCTAACTCTGTCTTGATGTTATGGATACCAAGACGGTTAGCGATGGGCGCGTAGATTTCTAAGGTTTCGCGGGCGATACGGCGACGTTTGTCGGGACGCAGTGCGCCTAAGGTACGCATGTTGTGGGTTCTATCGGCAAGCTTGATGAGGATAACGCGGATATCCTGCGTCATCGCCATCATCATTTTACGGAAGTTTTCAGCCTGAGCTTCTTTCTTGTCGCGAAATTTAAGCTTATCGAGTTTTGACACGCCTTCGACGAGTTCGGCCACCGCGACACCGAATAATTCGGCTAAATCGTCTTTGGTGACATGGGTATCTTCGATAGTGTCGTGGAGCAGTGCTGCCATCAGCGTCTCATGATCAAGACGCATGTCAGCAAGGATGCGGGCAACCGCAACCGGATGAGTAATATAAGGTTCGCCACTCGTGCGCATTTGCCCTTCGTGGGCATCGCGCGCAATCTGGTACGCCTGCTTGAGCAATTCTACCTGTTCAGGTTCTAAGTAACCGGAAGCAGACTCCTTTAGACCTTCAAACAGATACAAGTGGCAGCTCTCCTTTTACCTAAATAGGTTTTTACTCAAAAACTATAATGAACGACCTTCAGCAATGGCTGCAACCGCTGCAATTTCAGCGGCTTCACGTTCACGCACCGTTTGACGCTCATCGGCATCTAAGGTGTGAGCATTAACTAAACCTAGTTCGATTTCACGCAGGGCGATAACCGTGGGTTTGTCGTTCATCTCTTCAACCATAGGGTCTTTACCCTGCACGGCGATTTGGCGAGCACGACGCGCCGCAACCAAGATCATATCAAAACGGTTGCCGATTTGTTCTACGGCGTCTTCTACAGTTACGCGAGCCATGTGTTGAAACTCCAGTTTATCTAGGGAAAAAATGACGCAAAATTGTACACTATGACAGCTATCCTGCCAACAGATCGTGAAGCATATCATTTTGCGCGTGGATCTGACTAGCACCTGTTAAGCGCTGACTGCGAATGATGGCACGCAAATCGGCTAAGGCAGTGTCAAAATCGTCGTTGACGATAATAAAATCATATTCTTTATAGTGGGACATTTCCGATACGGCTTGTGCCATACGGCTGGCGATAACATCGCTACTGTCTTGTCCGCGACCTGTGAGGCGGCGCTCTAGCTCGGCTTTAGAGGGTGGTAGAATAAACACACCAACGGCCTCTGGCATCACGGCTTTAACTTGTTCGGCACCTTGCCAGTCGATATCGAGGAAAACATCGATACCTTGGGTGAGCGTATGTTCGATCACATGGCGCGAGGTACCATAGTAATTGCCGAACACTTCTGCCCATTCAAAAAAGGCATTTTCAGCAATTAAGGCTTTGAATTGCTCAACATTAACGAAGTGATAGTGTTGACCATCAACTTCACCTGGGCGTGGTGCGCGGGTGGTATGAGATACCGAAACCTGCATGTCGGCTGGCTTGTCTTTAAGCAAGGCTGAAATCAACGAGGATTTACCTGCGCCACTTGGCGCCGACACAATAAATAAATTTCCGCGTGCGGTCATGAGCTAAATATCCAATGGGTTAACGCAAGAAGGGCCCAGAAAGCCGAGTATTATACCGATTTTGACCATAGAAATACTAGGGCTTGTTGGCTGGCAATTTAAGCCTATTTTAGATTTACTTCGATATTATGTGCATTTTTATCCGACTTGGGTCGTAGGCACTGACAATTGCGGGTAAATTGGTTACGCTCGTGCGAATAAGGCAATGAGTGTCTTTTTGTATCTCGTTTTTACAACAATAAAGGAAGGGTCGTGCTGTTAAAATCTCTTTTCTGCCTTCACGGGCGTGATTCTCGTCCCCGTTTTGTCGCAATCAGTGTTGGCGTTTACGTCTGTATTGCATTTGCAGCCGCTGCTTTTGGGGCTAATTTTCTGATGTATTTGCTGGCATTGTTGGGTCTACCTTTATTAGGGCTCACCAGTTTGCGTCGTTTGGCCGATGCCGATAAGTCAAAAGGCTTGATTGGCGTATTTCTATTGCCGTTAATAATTTTCATCGGCCTGTTAGCGGCCGGTGTGCATATTGTCTTAATTGGATTGAGTTTAGTGTTAGCCGCGGGACTGACATTTTGGGGCTGGCGCTTTCCTGCACCAACGATAGTGGATTATCGCTACGGTTATTTCGGTCCTGAGCTGGATGCACCAACATCACAGGCAATGCCTAGGCGCCGTGTGGAACCGACTATCGTTCCTAAAACCATCGCACCTAAAACCATAGATCCTAAAATCGTAGATCCTAACACTATAGACCCTAAAGCCATGGCATCTAAAACTGCCATAGATCCTAACATCATTGACCCTAAACCTATTGTTGCTCAAGACGTTGCCGTAAGACAATCGGCAAAATCTACCTCTCATATTCAAGCACAACCTCAAGCTGAAAGGCATGAGCCGCATGTTGAGCAGCTTCATGCCCAAACCATTAGCGCTGAGACTGTGTCTGAGCCAGAGGTCGATTTATCGACCCATGTTGAATCTGTTTTAACATCGCCGAGGGTTGAGCCGAGTGTTAGCGCGGCGGAGGCAGAGCGAGAGGCGTTGCGTCAAGATGAACTGCGCTTCGATGCCCTTACTCGGATGACGCAGAATCCTGCCGATTTTGTGGTGCCAGACAGTCATGCAGATTTCCGTCCTGCTAATACTAGCCGCGTTGAACAGACCCACATTGAGTTGGTCGATGTCGATGTGGACAATGTTGATTTGAAACATGTCGACTTTACTGCGGCGCAATTAGATCCTGCCGAGCGTAGTGCTGAACCCGGTTGGCGTTTTACCGCCGAAGAAGATGACGAGCCTGACAGCTTTAACGATCGAGATCATGCCGAAGAAGTGCGTCAACGCCGCGCCGAAGCGAAAGATTCTGGCTCGATGACTGAGCTATTTCGCGGTTTATTTGAGTTTTTGGCGCCACTAAAGCGTTTCTTGGTGTTGCCTAAGATTAAACTGCCGAAAGTGGAACGCCGTTATTGGCGCCCAGCAGGAATTGGCTGTGGCGTGGTGCTCTTGATTGCCTTGGTGTGGGGCCTTTGGCCAAATGGCGACGCAGAAACGGGTGATGGTGCAGAAGTTGTCACGGTTAACGCGATTGCGCCCTATGCGGGTGAGCGGGTGACGCTCGCGTTACCGGACGGTTTTTCTGTGGCGCTGGAGGATGACATCTTGATCATGCGTTGGCTCGGTGAGAAAGGTAAAGCACAAAATCTGTGGTCCTTAGCGACGGCAAAGGGAGATAAAACTTGCAGCGTCTTATCCTTTAACAATGGCACTGACTATCGCCCTGTGACTGTAGATCTGAAAGCGGATTCCGCTTCAGAGGCGCGATTCTCACCACTCGATACTCAGGCCATCATTATTGATCTCGCCCGTCGAGGTAATATTAGCCTGTGTGGTTATAAGTTCAGTCTTAAGGGCAGCCAAGCGATATTGGAACAAAATCGCACCTTTGGCGATTATATTGCTCGTTAAAAAAGTCTGCAGCTAAGTCGATAAAAATTCTGCTTAAATGCTAGTCACAATTAGAGGGGTAGATTACACTTTTGCTCCTCTTTTTCTCAAACCGTACTTTAGGTTGTTTAGGTCGATGCGGTTTGGGGAAACACCTTTAAATTTGAACTGAATATATCAATCCAGCATGAATACAGAATTGACCTTAGTCATTATGGCTGCGGGGCTAGGTAGTCGTTTCGGCGGCGATAAGCAATTGGCGGCACTCGGCCCCGCGGGTGAACCCATGTTGGTGCTATCAATCATGTCGGCCATTCGCAGTGGTTTTCAGCGTGCTGTGCTGGTGATCCGCCCAGAGTTAGAAAGTGAATTAACTGAGATCCTGACACGATTTCTGCCAGCCGATTTTGAATATCATTTTTGCTATCAAGTCTTAACGGATTTACCCGAAACGGCGCAGTTGGCGGATCTTAGCCACAGGCTTAAACCTTGGGGGACGGCCCATGCACTCTGGAGTGCGCGCCATCTTGTTAAAGGGCCAATGGCCGTTATCAATGCAGATGATTTTTATGGTGATAGTGCTTTTGCTTCCTTAGCCAAAGGCTTAAGCATGAGGCCAACTGAGTGGATGATGGTGGCCTATCCCATAGAACTCACGTTGTCGGAACACGGTGGTGTTAACCGTGGTCTGTGTCAGGTTGAAAATGGTCAGCTTAAATCGGTCGCCGAATGGCTCAATATCGCCGAGCAAGCAGGCCACTTAATGGGTGATGGCCCGCAGGGTCATGCTAATTTGCCGGCGCAGTCCTTGGTCTCTATGACATGCTGGGGCTTCTCCCCAAACATATTTGATGTTATTAAACGTGAATTAACCGAATTTATCGGGCAACAGGGGCAACAACCTAAGTCTGAATGCTATTTACCCGCCATAGTACAAGCGGGAATTGAGCAAGGTTTGCCTGTGTATGTCGATGTTGCCTGTGAGCCATGGCTTGGCGTGACTTATCCGCAGGACACTGTCTGGGTAAAACAAAAATTAACGGAGTTATTGAGTGATTAAACTCATCAGGCAGTCAGTGTTGCCTCATTTTGGTATTGAATCTGCCGAGGCAAAAATTTCTGCCCTCGGTAATGGCCACATCAATGACACCCTTTTGGTGCGCTGGCCTGCGGGCGAATTAGTATTGCAGCGAATTAATACTGAGGTATTTAAAACTCCCAACGCTTTGGTCTGCAATGCCTATAAAATTAGCCATCATTTATGCGCTAAGTCGTTGCAGCAACAATACGGCCTTAAAGTCGTTAGCCCATGTTTAACCCAAGAGGGTGAGCTGGCTATCGATTTAGGCGAGCAAGGATTTTGGCGTGCTATCAGTTACTTGCCCCATAGTCTTAGCATTGAAGTGGTTAAGTCGGAACAAGAAGCGGAAATGGCGGCTAAGGCCTTTGGGCATTTTGCCTCTGCCTTGAGTGATTTTGATGCGACAGAGCTTGAAGATGTGATCCCTCAATTTCACCATTTACCGGGACGCATGGCCTTACTAAAGCAGGCCGCTGAACTCGATAGTCAACATCGCTTAGCGCTCTGCCGTCATTGGGTCGATTACGCGTTATCTCAGCAGGCTTTGCTGGATGAACTTGCAGAAATATCACCAAAGCTGCCGCTACGAATTTGTCATAACGACACTAAAATCAATAACATGCTTTTTGATAAACGTGACATGTCCAGCATGGCGATTATCGATTTAGATACCTGTATGAAAGGTCATCTTATGTATGACTTCGGCGACATGGTACGCACTTTCTGCTCGCCAGAGGAGGAAGACTCTACGGCCTTGGATAAAGTCCAAGTTCGCCAAGACATCTTCGCCGCAATTTGCCGTGGCTACTTGAGCGAGTTGGGTGACGTTTTAACGGAAGACGAAAAGTGCAGTCTGTGGCTCGGTGCTCGGGTGATTTGTTTGATGATAGGTGTGCGTTTTTTAACGGATTATCTTAACGGTGATGTGTATTTCCACATCCACCGCGAAGGCCATAATTTAGACCGCGCCGCCAACCAGTTTACCTTGTACCAAAGCTTGCTCGACCAAGAGACTGTGCTTAAAGCTAATTTCTAATTCAGCGCTTGGATATCTGTGTATTGGTATCTGTGTACTGATCCAATGTTAAAGCGTGTAGTCGAAAAATTTACGGCTTTGTGGGCCTGCGCTATTGGTGTTGACCTTGTTGGGGTGTTTATATTCGCCCCAACTTGCCACGTTGCGGCCCACGTTAAGTTTAGGGAAACTCAGCGGCTCACTTAAACCTAATGCGACATCGCTATTCTCCGCGTTTGCTTCCATTCCCAAAAATTGCAGTAACTGACTCAAGCTTCCTGCATGGCTAACATCGATTGAAATAAAGTCTTCCCGCCCATTAAAGTAAGCAAACACTTCTTGCTGATGCTTTTGATAACAAGCAATTAAGTGCTCACTGCTGGCAGGTTCCGCCACTTTATCTATGGCGAAAGTATGCCTAAAACTGCGCTTTAATATTGGATGGAAGCGGCCCGTTTTTTCATCCAAATGGGGCGCCATTTTACCAAGTAACATCTGCATCGAAGGCAACCAAGTATTGATATCGCGGTCGAGATAGACAAACACAGCCTCGGGAAATAATAAATCCAACTGCTGATAATCGCTGAAACAAGGCGTGTCAGACACTGCATCGGCCAGCATAAATGCCTGTTTAGTAAAGGCCATGTGCGCCACTTTTAGCCCTTGCTCCAATAGCGCCACACTCACACTCGTGGTGCCCGTGCGTGGCAAACCTATGATAAAGACCTT
Organism: Shewanella sp. SM101; assembly: GCF_025654465.1. Classification (NCBI taxonomy): domain Bacteria; kingdom Pseudomonadati; phylum Pseudomonadota; class Gammaproteobacteria; order Alteromonadales; family Shewanellaceae; genus Shewanella; species Shewanella sp. SM101. The sequence goes on along the minus strand of NZ_JAKKRH010000015.1, from coordinate 78,146 downwards.
CTGCTTTTTCACCTTTATCTGTTCGTCACTGAGCGCATTCGACTGGGCTGGATGCATTGTATCTGGCGTAGCAATCTGTGAATTACCAGTAGGTTGAACATTGCCGATACGCTGTGCATTAGCAGTACATTGTACGTGAGTAGAGGTTGGTGAATTGTTGGTGTTATCAGGCATAGGTTAGGCTCAGAATGTGTGTCAGCGGTGCGGTAAAGCCGTAAGTTTTCACTTCGGCGTTTCACATTGGCGTGTCAAATCAGCGGCGGTATTATATCTCAGCGCGAAGGCTTTGTCGGTGGCTATACATAAAAGTCACGCGCAACGCCAATGCACCACAGTAAAGGCGCCACTAAGTTGTATGATAGCTGCACTGTAGCTGCACAATAATAGCAAGTGGCTGACCGCAAGGCTTAGAAACAGAGCTCCCGGATTACCAACAAGGCTCATTTCCCTGCATTGCATAGCCATGTTGGTATTGATGAGGCGATTATTAGTGCTATTCGACTCATAAAGTGAGTCGAATAGGTTTGTTAATCGCCTCATTATTTGAGTAGAATAGGCTTGTTATTCGACTCATGGGGTAGATATGTGGATTTGGCAGCAAGCCGATTGGCCTAAGTTTCATTGGAACACCAGCAGCATTGATGCCTTGCTGCGTCAGGTCTATTTCAATCAGGGCCAGTTGCTTGGCAAGCAAATGCTAAGTCACGACGATAGCTTATTAACTTCAGACGCTGCACTCGACACCTTACTCGCTAACATTATCCATTCCAGTGCCATCGAAGGTGAAACGCTCAATGCGGCTTCGGTGCGCTCATCCTTAGCTAAAAAACTCGGCGTGACTGAAGATAAACCGTATCCGACAACAGCGCAAACCGATGGTTTGGCTGACATTATGCTCGATGCCTTAAAAAATTTAGATACAGAGTTAACCCTTGAGCGGATATTAGGTTGGCATAAACAGTTATTTCCCCAGGGTTATACGCTGTTTAACCCTGTTATTGGCGGAGCGCTGCGTGGCGATACACCTATGCAGGTTGTCTCTGGCCGCATTGATAAACCAACGGTACATTTTGAGGCACCCTCTAGAGCGTCATTGGATGCTGAACTCTCGCAGTTTATCGAATGGTTTAATGCTTCACGGCAAGCGCAGGTTTTAGATCCGCTTATCCGTGCGGCGATAACACATCTTTGGTTTGTTACTCTTCATCCACTTGATGATGGTAATGGGCGCATCACGCGCATATTGACTGATTTAGCTCTGGCGCAAGCGGAGAAACGCTCGATTCGTTTTTACGCTATGTCGGTCAGTATTCTTGCCCGTCGCCAAACCTACTATGACATTTTAGAGTCCACTCAAAGGGGTGATGTAGATATTACTCCTTGGTTAGTTTGGTTTTTTGAAACCCTCAATGACTGCTTACTCAATGCGATGGCAGATGTGAGCAGAACGCTGTCGAAAATTCAGTATTGGCAAAATCTCGATCAATCCTTATTGAGTCAGGAGCAAGCCAAAGTGCTCAATCGGATGTTAGATGGCGATTTTGAACTAGGGATTAATAGTAGCCAGTATCAAAAAGTCGCGAAGGTGAGCCGCGCCACCGCCACCCGTCATCTTGCGCAAATGGTCGAACAGCGCTTTTTAGTAAAAGCCGACGCCGGCGGCCGAAGTACCAGATACTTATTGCCACTCAGTATGAAAAAATGAAGGTTAGGCATGTTATCAAGCACTTGTATTCCAGTGACTCGGTGAATAGAAACCTAGGGTTTCTAAGTTTATGAACGAGAGCCATGGAAGGCGAACTGGCAGTTAAATAGGGAATGTTCAAGTCCCAGGATGCTCAACCGTGACGTCCTGTCACGGATAGTCACTTCCATGTTAGTGCCTAATCCTGTTAGCCTTCGCGCATATCTGTTAGCCAGTAGAACCAATCGCTTAATAGAAATTTGAGATAGATACTGGCCCAAAGCCGACGTCGGCGGCCGAAGTACAAGGTACTTATTGCCGAGTGGTTGGTAAGTAGATTGCGGAATTTGCCGTCTAAATGTAATCAGCGGCAACAATCATTTTGCATTTTGTGAGTGATTACCCTGTGCGATGTTATGTCCAAATCATTAAGTGCTAGGCATTTAATGTGACTCATAGTCCGTAGACGTATTGTCTACAAGTAAAGATCATCATGAAAACTCTTCAAAGGATTATTCATGGAAGATCATTTGCTTACCTCATTCGGTACTCATCTAAAAAGTTTGCGACTTGAGAGATCTTTTTCTCAGGAGCAGCTTGCATTAAAAGCTGACATGGACAGAACCTATGTCAGCGGCATTGAACGTGGGCAACGCAATGTTAGTTTGATTAATCTTTTTAAGCTTGCCAGTGCTTTAGATATCCCGGCGAAACAACTTCTTGATTTTACCGTTGAGGGATCATTATGACTCAACGAGCATTTTATTCGGCGAGTTTTAAAGATTTTCTATCTGCTGAGCCCGATGCGATTACCGGGCAGATATCACGTTTCCATACTCAGCATTTATTGCATACACAAACTCGTGCTTGGTGTGCTGAAATTGAAGTTCTCAAACGCTCCTTGGCCGAGAGCGTTGAGCGAGAAGGGCATATTTTCATTGAGTTTATGATCCCACGAATGGGACGACGTGCGGATGTCGTGATGATATTTAAAGGAATTGTTTTTGTTGTAGAGTTTAAAGTTGGCGCAAAAGTATTTACCGCTGCAGATATGAGGCAAACTCATGGATACGCCTTAGATTTAAAGAACTTTCATCGCGGTAGTCATGATAAATTTCTAGTCCCTCTGCTTGTCGCCACCAAAGCGACGAGCCAATCGAAAGATCCAGTATTCGCAGGCGATAATGTTGCTTCTACCTTGTGTATTTCACCCGGTGAATTGTTTCCAAGAATGCGCCTAATTGCTGAGCGGTTTAATCAACCTACTTTTGATTCAAACTTGTGGGCTGATTCTGGTTATTTGCCAACACCAACTATTATCGAAGCGGCGCAAGCGCTATATGCGCAGCATAAAGTCGAAGATATTGCTCGTAGTGAAGCCGACACTCAAAATCTTGGACACACGAGCCAGCAATTACTTCAGTTGATTCACAATGCTCGGATCAATAAGCGAAAAATCATTTGTTTCGTTACCGGCGTTCCGGGTGCGGGCAAAACCCTTGTAGGGCTTAATATTGCGAGTGCGCATTCTAATGCTGACGAAAAGGAATATGCAGTATTTTTAAGCGGAAATGGCCCTTTAGTCTCTGTTTTGCAAGAAGCTCTGGCGCGAGATAGACGTGATCGCACTAAAGAGAAAATTGGCGATTGTCGACGACATACTGAGCAATTTATTCAGAATATCCATAAGTTTAGGGATGACTCGCTTACATCGAACAAACCCCCAGTAGAGCAAGTAGCTATCTTTGACGAAGCTCAGCGTGCTTGGAATGTTGAGCAGACTAGCAAATTCATGCAGACCAAGCGTAATCAAGCTGGATTCAATAAGTCTGAGCCAGAATATCTTATCGAAGTGATGGACCGCCATGAAGATTGGGCTGTAATTATTGCGTTGATCGGCGGTGGACAAGAAATCAACACCGGCGAGGTTGGGCTTTTTGGATGGTTGGATGCACTTGGCAACCGATTTACTCACTGGGATGCTTATTATTCTACGGATTTACTTAATGGTGAGTATGTGTCTACGGGTTTAACGACTCGCGACTTTTCAAAAGGTACTTTGTTACCTTGTTTACATTTGGCGACATCGATGCGTTCATTTCGAGCCGAAAAGTTGTCAAATTTTATCCACCATTTAGTTAATGGTAACAGTGGCATGGCTTTGAATGTTTTGGCGACTTTTAAGCAAAAATATCCAATTAAAGTTACCCGAGACTTAACGGCTGCTAAATGTTGGATGAAATCTCAAGTGCGTGGGACTGAAACAATGGGAATGCTAGCCTCGTCAAATGGTATTCGATTAAAAGCTGAAGGCATTTTCGTCAAAAACAAAATTGAGCATAAAGATTGGTTTTTGGGGCCGATAGAGGATATTCGTTCTTCACATTTTCTTGAAGATGTCGCCACAGAGTTTGATGTTCAAGGGCTTGAGCTTGATTGGTGTTTGGTTGCTTGGGAGGCTGATTTTAGATTCGGTCATGCAGGTTTTGAGCATATGCAGTTTCGAGGCTCAAGCTGGGAACAACGACAACGGGAAGAAAAATGCAGGTATCTTGAAAATGCCTATCGAGTCTTACTGACGCGAGCGAGGCAAGGAATGGTGATTTTCGTCCCTAAAGGCGATGAGTTAGATATTACTAGAAAACCGGCTTTTTATGATTCGACTTATCAATTTCTAAAAGCGTGTGGAATCGAAGAGCTTTGAACTTTTGAGTGAGACACGAACTAACTTTATTATCCTATTTGCAATATCAACTTTACCCATTGGATAGATAGAGTTGCTCCGCTTTTACAGGTATCGAGCATATCTCTCATTCAACATATGGGTAAAGTAGGGATGTAATTCCTAGTCGCTTACAAGTTGAAACTTATCTGAACTCGCCAGCTTCTCCATCAAAAATTCAATCAATACATTCACCTTAGTCGGCAAATGTTTTCGCTGTGGATAAACCGCGTAAATGCCATGTTCGGGGAGGGGATGATCTGCGAGCAAGGCTTGTAGGCGGCCTGCTTGTAAGTCGGCGTCGACCATGAAACGCGGCAGGTTGGCTATGCCTAAACCATCGAGTGTGGCTTGGTGGATGGCATCACTATTGTTGACTTGATAGTTACCGTTCGGCTGGATGCGAGTGGGGCCCTGCGTGCTTAAGAAGGTCCATTCAACACCATCACGAAAATATGAGTAGAACAAACAGTTATGTTGGCTGAGTTGCTGCGGCGTTTGTGGTGCAGCGTGGCGAGCAAGATATTCGGGTGAGGCGCAAATGACACTTAAACAAGGGGCGATTTTACGGGCAATAAGGCTTGAATCTGGTAGCTCGCCTATACGAATTGCCAGATCGAATCCGCCAGCAATTAAATCGGTTGTCTTATCATCCATCTGCATTTGCAGCTGTATTTTCGGGTAACGGCGCAGAAACTCGGGGATTAAAGGGGCGATATGCAAGCGGCCAAATACCATAGGAACTGCGATGCGAAGATTGCCCTGAGGCGCTTGTTGTAGCTCAGAAATGGCGTCTAACCCTTCCTCTGCGAGTTTAACGGCAGGACGAACATAGTCAAAATAGCGGGCGCCCGCTTCGGTAAGACTTAAGCTGCGAGTGGTACGGTGCAAAAGTTGAATACCCAGACTTTGTTCTAATAGGGTAATGCGTTTACTCACAGCCGATTTACTCAGTCCAAGCTTTTGACCAGCCAATGAAAAGCTACCGCATTCCACGACAGTGACAAAGATAGGTAATGCCGAAAAGTGCTCCATGGTGTCCTTAGATTATCGCGTTCCCCTGCCATTATTGTTGATGATACCTCAACAGTCAGTTTTTATTATCGTGGTTATCATTGCCCTTGATGCAAGGTAGACTAATGCACTTGCTGATTGCGGGTGTCGACTGTGAAGCCTAGTTATTTTCGGGCTCATCGCTCATGTTTATCGCTTATCTTGATTACTGCTAGGCAGCTAGCCACAGCATTGCCGCAATCGCCGATGTACCATTCTCGATGCCACTGAACGGCATGGGATGGGTCTTAGCTATTTTGTCAGAAAGAGAGTTCCTATGTCCTTGCCTTACCAATGGATTTTGTTCGATGCCGATGAAACCCTATTTTATTTCGATGCTTTAAAAGGGCTTAAGTTGATGTTTAGTGAGTTTGGGGTCGATTTTACCCAAGCCGATTTTGACGAGTATCAGTTAGTTAACAAACCACTTTGGGTTGATTATCAAGATGGCAAGATAACTGCCGCCGAGTTGCAAACCATACGTTTCGAACCTTGGGCAGCCAAATTATCTGTCACGGCCATGACGCTCAATAGTGCATTTTTATCAGCAATGGTCGAAATTTGTTCGCCGCTACCTGGTGCTCGCGAGTTATTAGCCGCGCTGCAAGGTAAAGCTAAACTAGGCATCATCACCAACGGTTTCACTGAACTACAAACCGTGCGATTAGAGCGTACAGGCTTGCAGCATCATTTTGATATTTTAGTGATTTCAGAAAAAGTCGGCATAGCTAAACCCGATGTAGGTATCTTCGAGCACGCCTTCGAACTCATGGGCCATCCTGAGCGCGATGCTGTGCTCATGGTCGGCGATAACCCGCATTCAGATATCCAAGGCGGCATCAATGCCGGTATTCATACTTGTTGGTATAACGTCCACGGCCACGATGTGCCCGCCGGTATCGTCCCGCACTATCAAGTGAGCTCGCACCAAGAGCTGCAAAAAATCCTGTTACCGTAAACAATTGTTCACTGAGCCTCGCTCAGCACTTCGCACTCGATATTAGTGAATCAGAGTGAGTGCTTTAACTGATATTCTCTCAGTGTCATAAAATACAAAAAGCCCTTATATTAAGGGCTTTTTGGTATCTAAAACACGTTAACTATCATCACTCTACGTTTTGGATCTGAATGTTGATTGGTAATTTTATTTTATTTAAAATCAATAATTTGATTATATTTTTACGTTTGTTTTTTGGTTTTAGTAACCGATTTAGTAACCACTTTGTTGTCGTTAACATGCTTGATTCTAAATAATGCGGCTTAATATATAGGTTCTAATAAACAACCCCATATACGCCCGTAGCACAACTTTGGCAGATATCATCATCGAACATATGCCCTGCATTCATAGACTCATTACAGTGCTTACACTTTCCACGGGCAATCTTACTATCGTGGATAGCTTTTGCTGCAGACTTAACCTGTCGCGGTGTAGAACTAAGAGCCATTTTCCGTTGAATAACCCATTCAAAGCTCGGTTCATGCGGATGCGGCCAAGTGATTAAACCAATGGAGATGGCTATGTAATCGTCAAATATATCGATACTTATATCTTTATTATATAAGGAGCTTGTGACTTTATCGGATAGAACATCAAAGTGTTGTTCCACAAACCTGCCGCAAGCGCTGTAGGCACATGTGGCCGTTCCATCTTGAGACTTAAAATTGGCATCAATTAATTTATTGCACTTAGTGCAGATAAAGAATGCTGGTGACTGGTCTATTGCCCGCGTTACCGCTTTTAGACTGTGCGTTAACCTTTTAGGGTTCACGCCAATTTTGTGGTGGATTAGCTTATCAAAATAACCATTATTACACCGGACATGTGCTGTTACGATGAAATCCTCATCAAGATGAACGGTATAAATAGGTCTATTAGGTAACGTAATCGAACCCTTTAGAGAAAGGTCATTGCAATCTAGTGTTGGAGACTCTCTCACTTTGCTGTTCTTCGTTTCAGAGCCGTAAATGTGATACGAATTCCACTCAAAAGATTTGAAAGGGCTGCCTATTTCATCAAGCAGTGCCATCGTTTCTATTGGTATTATTAAATCCATTAAAACCAGATAGCGGTCAATTAAATCCGGACGCCCAGTAAAGCAGATGGCGTTTTGCTCTAGCAGTGATTCAATAGTTGGAATGCAATCGAGATCCATGGCAGCGCCTCTTAAAAATTAACCTACAACAGAATAATCTCATCACTGAAATTATCTTCGACCCTTTTCCCATCGCATAATACTGAGTAGATAGAACAATCTAACAGATTTTTCTCAGTATCTAGGGAACCAATAAATTCTGTCGATAAAATGCAGTCGCCATCAGAAATCATCAGGATATCTGCCTTAATAAAGTCTTCATCATTCTTGATTATTTCCAACGCACGTTTTAATGGTGTCTCAAAATCAGTGCCGCCACCAAAACTTTGTTGTAAGAAGCTCAGTAAACCAGACGAGTTGTTTACTTCATTCATTGAAAACTCTTTTAACTCACCATTTGAGCCAAAAAGCAGTACATGGAGTGATCGTTGCTCTTGCTTGAGAATGTTCGCTATGGCCAGCAATGAGGCTTTAGCTTTTAATAATGGCGCACCAGCCATGCTGCCCGAAGTATCTAAACAAGCCACAACTGGGCCCGTTCTTTTTTGACTAGTTTGTTGCTCTTCACCATTAATATAAGTGACGCCTTGAAGTTCGTAAGTTAGTAAGTTGTGTTCCAACAGTCTTGCATAAAACAGTACTTCTAACGTTTCATCTTCAAGGTTTACCAGCTCACTTGGGAGCATTCGCATCAAATCATTGCTTCTATGAGTACCATGAACTTCGTTTTTACTCGCCTCTGGGATTTTAGTCGCTTTCTTTTTCTCTTCCGAAATATAGATTCGCCCCATTTTATGAGCAAGGTCTTTAATTCGTTGATTATCATGTAATAGTCTAGCTAATACAGTGAAATCATCCTGACTATTAATAATGTCTGTATAGGAAAAATTAGCGCCTGGGCATTTAGCTAGAAACTCTTTAACCTCCTCGTATTTATCAGAAATCTGCGTCAGAGTGCTATTGAGTGAAGTTAGCTTGTTTGTGATGTGTTGAGGTATATTTTCGTCTTCCAATTCGCTTTGGTAATCTTGTAGCTCATTGAGTTCAGAGCGGATAAGTTCAATACTTTTTTCATTCAGCGGCAGATGTTGGAAATACTGTTCTTGTGTTGGCCAATCAGGTTCAGTCACTGGATTTTTAGCTAGAGAGTTGTCCCAATCCCATAAGCGCCACTTCGTCGCGCCTAATTGCTTGCGTGCGGTATTTTTAAGCTCTGCGAGGGTCGGTTCCCATGTTTCAATTGGCACTAGCGATGTGATAGCACTAAAGCCCTTTTCTATAAGGCTACTGTCTTGTAGCACTTGGTCAGCATAATTTACACATTTAGCCGAAAACTGATGGCAGTTTTTAAACACAAGGCCATAAAAGGCTCTCTCACTAATATGAAGATCTGCTCCATGAGCCACGCTTGAATGCCCAACAGCACCATATTTATTACAGGAAACATAAATTTTACGGCCTAATGTACTCTTAGATGTAAAATCGGCTGCGTCACTATAACTAACAGAGCTTTCCGCTATACCATCGACGATGATATTAGATATCTTCCCATCATCGACATAAATGCCAGAATGCTCTATTGCGACCCATAAGTCGCAATACAAAGCACTTCCTGGCACAGGGATAATGGAGTCTCTAAATGTGCTATCGACAAAATACTTAATTGCCTTTACGACAATCGAAAAATTGGCTTTTCGCATATTATACAGGCAGTTAAGCGTGTCATAAACAGCATTAAGCATTGCAGCTCCTTTATAGCCAAATATTGGCTTTGACCTGAATAGTGAGTAAATCTAAGTTGCTAATTGCGCTCCCGCTTTCAGAGTTCGATAAAATTTCAGCATTGATACCAACTTTTCGTAGAAATGGTAAGTTAGTGTCTTCATCCCATTGCCATACTTGTTCAAAGTCCCAATTTAAGGTGTGCTCAAAGAAATATTGGTTAAATTGCGTGGCTGAGACAGCTCTTCCATCCTTGCCATCAAGATCATTTTTTCTGTTGTATATTTCAACACTATCAATAGAGGCATTAGAATTTACGATACTTCTATAGTCTAAAGAGCTATATATACCTGAGTTAATTTGTATATTGTCACTTATCTCTACAGGGCCTAGGGCGCAAGCTGTAATTTGGCTACAACAAAGTTCATCTGCTAATCCATTGAAATGCCAATCCCCTCCTAGTTCGTTAGGACGCCTTAATTTCCCCGTGACCAAGCAGCGTGTGACTTCACAGCCATCGAGAGTATAAGCTAAACCGCACTTAGCCGGAGACTCGCAATAATTATATTGATAGTCAACTAGTATTAAACAGTCTGAAATTTTGCATCCTCTAATACTATTGGTTAGCAAGTCATCACTTTGTTCGATTAGAAATGAACCTGTTAGGCACTGTGTAATAAAGCAATTATCAGCAAATTCCCCGATTAAGCTTGATCCCGTTCTGCAAGTATTAAAATGACAATCTCTCGCATCACCTCCAATAAAGTTTTTGATACTTTCTGATGATTCAAACTCACAAGATATAGCATTATTCATTACCATTTTTTGATTTGTTTTACAGTTTTTCACCTTGCTTTCTTTAATGTTTTCTGTCAACGCCATCCCGAGCAAAGTTAATTCCTTCACACTGGATGATGACGTTATTTCCAGAAAAAGTGCTGCATCATTTCCTTTAACGAGATTAAGTCCGCCGTCATAGTGGCCTATTAATGAAATCGGAGTCCAGGTATTGAAGTCCGTACAGTCAATGTCTTTTGTTTGCTTAAAATAATAGCCTTTCAGACCAATCTCAGGACGTAATAACCCTAGCAATTCATCAGGGTTGTGAATCAATAATGGATCACTTTCAGTACCGCAACCTTTATACCCTTTTATTATATTTATATTACTTGGTGGTAGAGTTTTTTTGGTTTCTTCTCTATCTATACTTTTGGGGTTATTCTTTTTCTCTCCTAAAAAATTATGTAACTTTAATGCCTCTAGGACTATTTTTCGTATTTTTTCAGCATTATCCGGATGATTCCATAAACAATCTTTAAGGAGTAATAAATCAGAAAGATCTACTTCACTTCGGTCATTGGTTGCGGCAGATACTCGGAGTAACTTGATAACTTTGGTAAAACGACGATCTGACAATACTTCACGGCGGTCTTCTTTAAAAGTGTCTTTATGTTTTTCCCAGATTTCTAATATGGCCTTTCTAATTTCAGCAGAAATAGTGATGTTTTTAATGGTATCATTCAGCCAATTTAAATCTTCTTGGGTGAGCGGGTCCTGAATTTCTACTTCTTCAATTAAATCAAAAAAGTGCAGTAACTTATTAGCACTAATATAATCAACAAAGCTTCTGATTAAAAATCTATCGTAGAGAGCACTAAGCTCTTCTTGCCCTGTAGGTAGTTCATTTGATGCAGCGATTAATGCTCTCAACGGGACTTTTACTGCTTCAGTACCATTATGATAAATACGCTCATTCATGATGGTGAGGAGTGCATTGAGAATGGATGAGCTGGCTTTAAACACTTCGTCCAGAAAGGCTATTTTCACCGAAGGTAAATACCCATCTGTATTACGCTTAAATCGGTCAGCTTTTAACTCGCTTATTGAGAGAGGGCCAAATATTTCTTCAGGTGTAGAAAACTTAGTTAACAGATATTCAAAGTAGGTTGTTGTATCTGCTAGATTATTTTCATTAAAAATTTTAGATATGCGTCTAGCTACAAGGCTTTTTGCGGTGCCAGGAGGGCCAATCAACAAGATGTTTTCGCCCGCTAGGATGGAAAGTAAAGCTGATTTCATTGTCGCTTCACGGTCAACTAATCCATGATTAAGTTGCTCTAAAAGTAATGCTAATTTGGCTTTTATCTTTGTCATATCAATGACATCCATGTAATGAAAACAAAAAATGGGGATTTAACTGTTTTGTATTGACGATGCTAACACGGGCAACAAATATCGACCAGTGGCCAATCTTATTTAATACCTTGCTAAACAACCATTTACAGGTTTTACGAGTTGGAGGTCTTGATTACTCAGTTCACTACTTTTTGGACGAATAGAAAAGCGGCTTGGCTGTAGCCTTTTACAGGACAGCCTCATTCGCTTGAATATTAGAATCTTATCTTTTTGATCTCTATATACATCTTCGTTAACAATCCACGTGATTGTTCATTTTTGGCAAGGTATGATGGCTGTCTAAAGAAGAATTGCAGTAGCGCTACGAGGGAATGATGGCATTAGACACACAAAGTCAGAGTACTGAAAAGGACTCTGCTAACTTTAGTTTTCTCAAACCATACGACCCTATTTTTATCGATTTAGCCAGCAGTGCTGAACGTGCGTTTACCAGCGATCCCAACACCACCTTAATTAAGCTGCGCCAGTTAGGGGAAGCGATGGCGCAAGATATTGCGGCTCGGTGCGGCATAGAGTTTGATGACAAAACGACTCAAGCAGATTTACTCTTCAAAATTAATCGTGAGTTAACCTTAGAGCCTGTGGTCCGCCAGTTATTTCATGCCTTAAGGATTGAAGGCAATAAAGCAACTCACCAATTTCGAACCCAACATAAAGAAGCATTAGAAGGCTTAAAGCTAGCTCGTAGCCTAGCGATTTGGTTCCATCATACATTTGGCGATCAAAAGACCGCATTTAAAGCTGGCCCGTTTGTCCCACCTGAAGATCCCAGTAAGCAACTGCAAGAGTTACAAACTCAAATTGAATTATTGCGTAGCGAACTTAACGATAACCACCAGCAATTAGCAGATAATCAGCAATTAACAACATTACTGGCCCGTGAGAAAGAAGAGTACGCGGTATTAGCTGAGCAAATGGATGCAGAGGCGCGAGCGTTGTCAAAGTTGGCCGCGCAGCATGAGCAAGCTCTCGTAGAGCAAAAGCATCAATTCGAATTACGCATTAAAGCGCTACAAGCTGAATTAGTACTGCTTGCTCAAGTCGATAACCAAGCGGCGACAAAAAACAAGAAACAACTTAGTCAGCAAGCGAGTAAAGCGGGTAATCACATTGAGTTAAGCGAAGAGTTAACTCGAGTGCTGATTGATCAGCAACTAAATGAGGCCAAGTGGATAGCGGATACCCAAAGGTTGGATTACCGCAAAGGCGCTCGGCCTGAAAAAGGTAAAAACCTCGCGATTGCAGAGTGGCCAACATGGCATAAAGGCCAGCAAGGCCGCGCTGATTATGTCCTATTTTGCGGCTTAGTCCCCGTTGCAGTGGTGGAAGCAAAAAAAGAAAACACCAACGTTGCCGGTAAAATTTCCCAAGCCGAGCGTTACTCCAAAGGCTATAAACTGATAGCGCCTCAACAAGGTGCATGGGAAATTGAGGGACGCACCGTTGCATGGGCCGATGACGAAGACGGCCATTACCATATACCCTTTGTCTACTCCTGTAATGGCCGCGAGTTTAGTAAGCAACTGGCGGAGTTATCAGGCACTTGGTTTCGCGATACCCGTAAACCCAGTAACACCAAGCGGGCGCTGCAACAGTTTCACTCGCCCGATGGCCTGCTTGATAAGCTAAAGCGCAGCCGCGAAGCCGCCGAGCAAAAACTGCAACAGGAAGGCTTTGATTACCTCGGCCTGCGCGATTACCAGCAAAAAGCTATCGCAGCTGTAGAGTCGGCTTTAGCGCAAGATAACACTCAATGTCTGCTGGCAATGGCCACAGGTACAGGCAAAACCCGCACTATTATTGGTTTGATGTATCGATTTTTAAAGACCGAGCGTTTTAGGCGTATCTTGTTTCTTGTTGATAGAACCGCCTTGGGTGAGCAAGCGTGCGACTCCTTTGACGAAGCCAAGCTTGAACAAAACAAAGTGCTGTCGTCTATCTACAATATTGCCGAGCTTGGCGATATGAAAAGTGCAGCCGAAACTCGCATTCAAGTCGCGACAGTACAAGCCATGGTCAAACGGATTTGTATGTCGGATAACCGGCCGCCGCTGGACGAGTTTGACTGCATTATTGTCGATGAAGCGCATAGAGGTTATGCCCTAGATCAGCAAATGACCGAAGGTGAACTTGCCACTCGCGATGCCAGCCAATATCTGTCCAGTTACCGGCGGGTACTCGATTACTTTGATGCGGTGCGTATCGGCTTAACCGCAACGCCTGCCAAGCATACAAGTGAGATTTTCGGTAAACCAGTTTATACCTACAGCTATCGCGAAGCGGTTGCCGACGATTGGCTCATCGACCATGAGCCACCGATCCGCTATGAAACGCTGTTAAACAAACACGGCATTAAGTTTGAAAAAGGCGAAACCGTCACCTCCATCAACACCCAAACTGGTGAAATTGAAACGGCCGATTTAGAAGACGAATTAAAGTTCGATGTTGAATCCTTTAATAAAAGGGTGATAACTGAGTCGTTTAATGAGGTCATCTGCCAAGAATTAATCAAAGAGTTAGACCCTTTTGGCGATGAGAAAACCATGATTTTTTGTGCAACCGATGTGCATGCAGACATGGTAAAACGCTTATTAGATAAAGCCTTTCTTGATATGTATGGCGATGACTACAATCAAGCGGCAGTGGCTAAAATCACCGGTCAAAGTGATAAAGTCAGCCAGTTGATACGCCAATATAAAAACGAGCGTTACCCTAATATCGCCATTACTGTTGACCTATTATCAACCGGTATCGATGTGCCTAAGATTTGTCATTTAGTGTTTTTACGTCGAGTCAAATCACGCATTCTGTACGAGCAAATGATGGGCCGTGCCACTCGCCGCTGTGACGACATAGGTAAAACGGCTTTTAAGATTTACGATCCGGTTGATATTTACAGCGCGCTTGAAGCCGTTAACACTATGAAGCCGATAGTTAAAGATCCCAACATCACCCTTGAGCAGCTGGTGGACGAGTTAAGTGACGATTCTTTTTTAGAACGCGCACTTAATACCCCAGGTGAACAAGTCGGTTCTGGTGCAGATGCAGATAGTCACACCAATAGCCATGCCCACGACGTGCTTAATCAACTTGGGCAGAAAGTGATGCGGGTGATGCGAAAAGCGACCAAAAAAGCCGAAAATAAGCCAGAGCTTAAAGCCAAGCTCGAGCAACTTGAAGAGTTATGGGGCGTAGCACCAGAGAAACTCCACCAGCATCTACATCAAATTGGCCCCAGAGAAGCGGCACAATTTTTTAAGCAGCACCAAAGTTTGATTAATCAGTTAGCCGAAGTCCGTTATCTGGTGGGCAGCGACAATATGCCGATCATCTATGAAGGGCGTGATGAGTTCATAGAGCGTCAGCAAAATTACGGTGTACACGAAAAGCCCGCTGATTACCTTGAAAGCTTCAGTCACTTCATTAAGCAAAATATTAACCAATCAGCAGCCTTGTCCGTGGTGGTAAATCGACCTAAAGATCTCACCCGAGCTCAGCTAAAAGAGGTCAAATTACTGCTTGATGAGGCTGGCTATAGCGAAGCCCACCTGCAAAGTGCGTGGCGTAAAAACACTAACCAAGATATCGCCGCCAGTATTATCGGTTATATTCGCCAAGCCGCATTGGATGAAGCCTTAGTCCCCTTTGCCCAGCGGGTGAATAACGCCATGCAACGCATTTACAGCGAACATGATTGGAACCCAAACCAACGTAAGTGGCTAGACCGCCTAGCAAAACAATTGGTGCATGAGGCTGTGATTGATAAAGCCTTTGTGAATAATCGTTTTGCCAGTGACGGTGGTGCCAAACGCTTTAACAGCGTGCTGAATGACCAACTCGATACCATTTTGGACGAGCTTAACAATTACCTGTGGCAAGTGGGCTAGCGCTTGATGGACATCGTTGTATTAATCGCGTCAATTCCGCGCTTTGAATCACTTATAACTGTCTCATTGCCTTCAGTTATAGCGCAAACTTATCAACCGAATAAAATCGTACTAGTAACTGATAAATTAGCCTTAACAGAGCAAGAGCTTGCCGCCGTTAAGGTCGTGGTTGCACCTTTTCACATTACAGTTCTTGTGAATCAGCGCGCCCAAGGCGCAGCTGGTGCTTGGAATACCGGGTTAACCTACATTGATCAACATTTCGAAGATTGCTATGTCGCTATATTAGATGACGATGATTATTGGCATCCAAACCACTTAGAAAAATGCATTAATCACTCTAAGGAGGGGCGAGCTGATGTTGTGTTATCAGGCATTTCTGTTGTTCGAGATGAAAAATTTGTTTCCGCTAACATTCCTAATAATGTTCAGCGGAGTGACTTCTTAGTTGGTAACCCTGGCTGGCAAGGTTCAAATACTTTTTGTCGATTGAAACTTTTAAAGAACGTCGGAGGCTTCAGTGATGGTCTGGTGAGCAGCAATGATAAAGATTTAGCCATCAGGATATTGGCATTGCCAGAAGTTGAAATGACCTATACACAGGCAGTTACAGTCGCTTGGAGTGTTGGTGTTCACACTAGTGCGTTATCCGCTAAGGGGTCTCTACAAAAACTAATCGGTTGTGCTCAGTTCATGGCGCTTCATGGTTATCTCATGGATGAAAATCAAAAACATCAGTATTTTGAAAGAGTGTCATCGATGTTCGATATCACAGAGCAAACAATATTGAATGAAATAAACACTAATAAGGATATTAGAATTGTTGCTGGAACATTCTCTTAAAACTACTCGCAAGTCATCGGTCGGTTTAGTATTACGTCAAATCGTAAAGCATAAATTATGCGCCCCAGAATATGTTAATGCGCCGATTATAATAGGTATAGGCTTACACAATCAGGCAGATACTCTAGCAAGAGCATTAATAAGTGCGATATCTCAAACCGTCGTTATTGAACGCAAAGCACGAATCATTATCGTGGACGACCAATCAACAGATAACTGGCAGAGCTGTTGTGCAGAACTGCGATCTCATCCTTCGGTAACGGTAATAAGTGCTTTTTGTGGTTCACCAGCGAGGATGAGGAATCAAATACTTGATTATGCAGCAACGTCCAAGGCGAAATGGGTTGCTAGACTTGATGCCGATGATGCCTTCGACAATCTCAAAAGTGTTGAGTCATTATGGGTCAAAGGAGAGGCGAAACAGGTTGATTTCGTCTTGGGGAGTAATAGATTAATCCTCGATGGGAAGACATTACCTCAGATAAACATAGCTGACCCAGAGTTGCTATTAAATCCTCACAAACTTGTCGCTTTTATCGACGACTTTTGCCGGGGGAAAGTGAGCAATGAACTCCCTTCATGTAACTTACTCATCAGCACCAAGGTCACTGAGCGCTATCCAAATATTCGCAGTGCTGAGGATCATTGGTTTGTTACTAGATTGTTGTTATTACCTCAGTTTACGGGTGAAGTTGTCAGTTATCCTTGCTATGCGATATATACTTTGGGGGGGACTGATACCCAAAGTAATAAGAAAAAAGATCTTTGGAAAGAGCAACGCCAGCGTTTGGCTTATGTTGCAAAGCAATGGTTGTTAGCGATAGAGTCCAATGACGACTATTTAGGCTCAGGGCAAGAAGGGATTGTGATTCAAAATGGGAATAAAATAGAGAAACAGTTTTATCCATGGGCGATTAATGATGAGCACGTCGCTTGGCTTAAACAGGCATTACCCAACAATAGCCTTGTACCGCAAGTCGAGTGGAGAAAGCACCAGGAATGCTGGAGCTACAGTACACCAGATTTAGGCTCTACAGAACTCAAACTGCCCTTGTCCTCTGTTGTGATTGGCCAATTTCTGCAGGGAATGTACACCGCAGGGATCTGCGGTATGAATATTAAAAGAGATAATATTCGTCAACTACCGGATGGTAGCCTTCACTATATTGATATAGGCAGTGACATTCAGCCCCTAACATCAAGTAAGTTTCTGGACATGGCGGCGCGCCTGTATGCGATTGCCATATTACAACTACCCGATGAAGAATTAGTCAGGCGCGAATCATATATTGCTCAAGATAAAACATTGCAGCAACTGACAGGTTTTTCAGACTTCTATTTGGCACTGATTGAGGCGTTGCATCCTCATGTTCACCTAGTAAACACCCAAGCGTTGACAGGGTTCAAAGCTTGCCACGACAAAGAGACCACTCTACTCATTAAAGCCTGTGCGCAAGATGCTGAGATATTATTCTCACAAGTCAGTCATATTGTTACTCAGCTCAACTACCCCTTGAGATTTAAACGAGTCATCTTACTGCTCGATAGTTATCGGGGGCCTTTTTTACGCCAGTTTCACCCCGGTAATTTCAATACACTGAATCTTGCTGCCAACACACTACTTAGGGAGCAGCTTATTGATGAGATTCTTGTTGCGCCAACTTGCAAGTCACAAATACAGGAGACTTACGGCCAATGGTTTGGAACCTCTAAGATCACCCACTCTCACACAGAGAAACTAGCGCCTCTTTTTTCTCAACTGTGGGCTTTTGATCAAATTGAAACGCGTTATGTTTTGCAGTGTGATTGTGACGTACTAGTGGGGCGAAAAGATTGGCAACATAATTACTTGGCAGAAATGAAAACCGAATTACTAGACCCAAAAGTGATTAGTGTCGGCTTCAATATACCTAAGTCAACGGATAACTTTTTACCTTATTTCGGGCAAAGCGGGGAGTTTGCACCCGAAGTGAGAATGGGATTGTTGGATCTCGAAAAAGTGAAAGCGCTACAGCCGATAGCCAACCCAATTGCTAATGGCAAATATACCTTAACTTGGCATAGAGCATTGCAAGCTAGGCAGCAGCTAGATGACTTGTGTTCGTTACGTGGCGGTGATCCTAACGCTTTCTACATTCACCCTCGCAATGAAGACAAGGCATTTATTGATTTTGCTGTTGTTCGAGATTGTATAGCTCAAGGTTTATATCCAAACACACAACAAGAACAGTTTGACTTAGTTGCCAATGCCGATTGGCGGTACCCGCCGAGAAATGAACCCGTTATCTTTTTAGTAAAGGGGCGGTATACCGCTATTGAAAAGCTGGTACGATGCCTTGATAGCTTAAGAGCGCAGACACTTCAGTCGTTCGGCATTGTGTTAATCGATGATGCTAGTGGCTATGTTAACAATTGGCACTACCCGCTAGTTCTGGGCTCATTGAAGTCTAAAACGACCCTCATTCGTCGCGAAAAACACCAAGGACGTATACCTAACTTTGTCTACGCCATATCTGAAATATGCACCAACGATGACAGCATGATAGTGATCTTAGATCAAGATGATTGCTTAATGCGTAAAGACGTAGTGCAAAATATCTATAACGCCGCGAATCAGGGGGCCGATCTAGTGCATATGCCGATGTTTAGGCCAAATAAACCGTTAAAGCTGTACAAACCTGAATATACCGAAGTGAGGTATAAAGGTGGTGGTAACGTTTGGGCCCATCAACGAGCTTTTAAAAAGTCATTATTTGATAAAGTCCCTCTCACTTACTTTAAGAACGGTAACGAATGGATATCATCAGTAACGGATTATGCGACTATGTTGCCGATGACTGAATTGGCAAAAGTCCCTATGTTCGTGGACCAGGGCTATACATACTTTCACCAGCGAGTCGAATACCCCAAAGCATTGAAGGTCGAGCAAGTCAAACTACTCGAAGAGATCTTTGCGAAAGCGCCCTTAGGTACTTAGCAAAAGGGATTGTTGACACCATGCAAGAGTATATTGAATCCGAGCGATTTCGAAAGATGCTTCATGGTTGAATAGCCACCAGTTTTTGGAACGATGTGATTTACGATCTAAATGGAATAAGGGCTCAAGTGCAGTCAATGTGTCTATGGAGAGGTGCTCTAACCAGCATTTTGCAGAGATAGTTGATAGCCGAACAAGTGCTTTGGTATTGGCAGGCTGTTGCTGTAATTCGAGTAATAAGCGATCAGGATTTGCAATCCAATCATGCCCTATAGGATTCGATTTAAGCGTTAAGTCTGGCCATGTAATGGGAAACTGTTGGCATAGATTAAGGGCAATGCGACGTTCACCTAGCCAATTATGGTAATGGCTTGGGACAACTTGATTAGGTGCCCAACAGGTTGTTTTCACTAACGACGGAAGTAATGTCATACCAATGACATTAATATATTTTTCTGATGTCTGAGTGAGCGCATGCAGTGTAGTTAGTCCAACCGATGCTATTTGCTTCAAAGCAGAACTTAACTCTAGATAGCTTTGTGCTAATTGCATTGAAAATGATTTGGTTGCCAGAATGCCATTTATACAACGAGGAGAATCGGATTTCGCTAGCATTGCATTATAAATGCGACTTGCGGTGGTCAGCTCTTCAAAGCCATGGTTAAACACCACTACGTTAGTATGAAATTGTAATGACGACGTATGAAAAGTGTCATTCTTAGGCCCATTTCCAATGAGTTGCCAAGGCATTGATGGTTGGTAGTCATTTCTGTTGGGCATGATCAATCGCGAGTTTCAATTTACGTAACTCACATAGTATGAGTTACAAGCAAGGAGCAAAAGTACATCGTGAAAATTTGGAATTTACAAAAGAGCAATCAAACAACTTTTCGATACCCGAAAGATTACCCAACTAAGTATATTGCATTGGTTCGCGCTAAGTTTGCAGTGAAAAAAATACTACGTTGGTTGAGGATTCAAAAGCTTTCCACAATGATGCTGGGAGGGCAATATCATACCTCGCATGAGTTAATTGAAATCGATATTACATATCAATGTAACTTAAAATGTAATAACTGCAATCGTTCCTCCGCCCAAGCACCTGATAATATTCATATAAATTTAAGCCAGATAGTTAATTTTGTTGAGCAATCATTACAACGAAAAACACCATGGAAACGCATTAGGATCTTAGGTGGCGAGCCGACTTTACACCCAGAGTTTCAATCCATAATTGAACAACTATTAGTTCTGAAAACCTATCATCCTGACACGGTTATTGAGTTGGTCACAAACGGTTATGGTCGAAAGGTCAATGCCGTGCTAGAAAACCTACCAGAAGGTATATGGGTTGAAAACTCATATAAAACCGGTAATGTTCAGCCGAGTTTCGGACCATTCAATATGGCTCCGCAGGACAGTGTTTTATACAAATTTGCCGATTATAGCAACGGGTGCGATATAGCAAGCAGCTGCGGTATGGGGCTCACTCCGCAAGGTTATTATCCTTGTGCAGTTGCTGGTGGAATAGATCGAGTGTTGGGCTTACACAGAGGCCGACAATCGCTCCCCTCTCCTAGTGATGAGATGAGAGATTTGATGGACATTGCTTGTCGATTGTGTGGTCGATTTTATGATGGGCACTACGTACCTGAAAAATTACGTCCATCTTTGGAAGTTCAAAAGAATTCTCGCTCTTGGGATAAGCATTACCAAGATTGGGCTAAAAGACGAATAGACATCCAATAATATGAGTGACTTGTAGAAATTAGTATTTCTCTACATGTCACTGAACACAAAACGGCAGCCCTAACGCTCCCTTGATGTTGATACTATCGACATGAGTCCCAAAAACAACCCAAACATGTCGATTAAACTAAGTTTTGTAAACATGTTTTCTTTACATGTCGATTGAATAGACATAAGCTCACCTCAATCTCTATTTATGTCGATAAAAGAAGGTTTTTTAAACATGGAATGGCAAGCTGAACAAGCATACAACCATTTACCGCCACTACCGCTAGACAGCGCACTCGCGGAGTTGGCCGAAACCTTACCCATACTCAAAGCCTGTATTCCTGCCCGCGCCGCCCTTGCAGAGCTAAAGCAAGCAGGTGAACTACTGCCCAATCAAGGCTTATTGATTAATTTATTGCCCCTGCTAGAAGCCCAAGGCAGTAGCGAGATTGAAAATATCGTTACCACCACCGACAAGCTATTTCAGTATGCCCAAGAAGATAGCCAAGCGGACCCGATGACCAAAGAAGCGCTACGTTATCGCACTGCGCTTTATCAAGGCTTTACTCAGTTAAGCAACCGTCCCCTGTGTGTCACTACCGCATTAGAAATCTGCAGCACTATTAAGTCCGTGCAGATGGACGTGCGTAAAGTGCCTGGTACTAGCTTAACGAATCAGGCCACAGGTGAGGTTATTTATACGCCACCAGCAGGCGAGAGTGTCATTCGTGACTTACTCAGTAACTGGGAAGCCTTTTTGCATAATCAAGATGATGTTGATCCACTGATCAAAATGGCTATGGCCCACTACCAGTTTGAAGCCATCCATCCTTTTATCGATGGCAATGGTCGTACGGGTCGTGTGCTCAATATTCTCTACCTTATCGACCAACAACTGCTTAGCGCACCTATCTTGTATCTGAGCCGCTATATCGTCGCGAATAAGCAAGACTATTACCGTTTATTGCTTAACGTGACGACTAAGCAAGAGTGGCAGCCGTGGATCATCTTTATCCTTAACGCTGTCGAGCAAACGGCTAAATGGACCACCCATAAAATTGCCGCAGCGCGCGAACTCATCGCCCATACCACAGAATATGTACGTCAGCAGCTACCCAAAATTTATAGCCATGAGTTGGTACAAGTGATTTTTGAACAACCTTATTGCCGTATTCAAAACCTCGTCGAAAGTGGCTTAGCCAAACGTCAAACCGCTTCCGTTTACTTAAAGCAGTTATGCGACATAGGTGTGCTTGAAGAGGTGCAATCGGGTAAAGAGAAGCTCTTTGTCCACCCTAAATTTGTCACTTTGATGACCAAAGACAGTAACCAGTTCAGCCGTTATGAGCTTTGAACAGGGTAATGTAAACAGGTCATTAAACGCTAGGTGATGACAGCCAATAAGCTTGAACCTATTTATAAACCACATACCTAAGCCTAATGCATCAATCATTAGCCAAATTACAACATTGAGAATCCCATGAGCATAACAAGCAGCAACAGCGATATCGTCCAAAAACTTTGGAACCTGTGTGATGTACTGCGCGACGACGGCATTAACTATTCCGATTACGTTACCGAACTGGTGTTATTACTGTTTATCAAAATGGTGCACGAAAATACCGAGGCAGGTTTACTCAATAAACACACCTTGCCAAGCGGCTGCCGCTGGTCTGACTTAAACGATAAAGATGGCCTCAACCTACTTGATGATTACAAACGCATTTTACTCACCCTATCGACGGGCAAAGACAGTGAAGGCAATACCCTACACGCCGATCCGCTGATTTTAGCCATTTATGCCGATGCGCAAACCCGCCTGCGTGAGCCACGCCATTTAAAGCAGCTGATAAAATCACTGGATTCGATTGACTGGTTCAGCGCCCAAAAAGACGGTTTAGGTGACTTATACGAAGGCTTGTTAGAAAAAACGCCAACGAGACTAAATCCGGTGCGGGCCAATACTTTACCCCGCGTGCATTAATCGACTCTATGGTGCGGGTGATTAACCCCCAAGCGGGCGAAGTGATTCAAGATCCCGCCGCTGGTACTGCAGGTTTTTTAATTGCCGCCGATAGCTACATTAAAGCGCAAACCGATGATCTGTATGATTTAACCGACAAACAAAAAGAGTTTCAAAAAAACCACGCCTTTGTCGGTGTCGAGCTTGTGCCCTCCACCCGCCGTTTAGCGTTAATGAACTGTCTACTCCATGGCATGGAAGGTGACGACGAAGGCGTAGTGCATTTAGGCAATTCTTTGGGTCAAGTCGGTATGAGTTTACCCAAGGCCGATATTATCTTGGCTAACCCGCCTTTTGGCACTAGCAAGGGCGGCGATGCGTCCATCACCCGTGACGACTTAACCTATCACACCAGCAACAAACAGCTGGCGTTTTTACAGCACATCTACCGCAACCTAAAGCCAGGTGGCCGCGCCGCCGTGGTATTGCCAGATAATGTCTTATTTGAGGCGGGCGTCGGTACTGATGTGCGCCGCGATTTAATGCACAAGTGCAACCTACACACTATCTTGCGTCTGCCGACAGGCATCTTCTACGCCGCAGGCGTGAAAACCAACGTCTTGTTTTTCACTAAAGGCAGTGCCAAAGATAAGTTACAAGAGGAAAACTGCACCACGAATACTTGGGTGTATGACCTGCGCACTAACATGCCTAACTTTGGTAAACGCACTCCCTTTGGTGAGCAACACTTAACCCCGTTTGAAGCTGTTTATGACCCGTCTAGTCATTCCCGCGAAGGCGGGAATCCAGATCTTTCAGCAAGGAAAGAAGGTGAATGGTCGTTTAATGCGGAAGCCGTCGAAATCGAAACGACCGAAGTCAATCAAGGTATAGATGAACGCCTAGCCCAAAGCCGCTGGCGCGTATTCAGTCGTGAATTTATCCGTGATACTAAGGGTGATTCACTGGATATCTCATGGCTAAAGGATGCTAACAGCGTCGATGTCGCCGACTTAGGCACACCAGAAGAATTGGCGGGTGAAGCCATGACAGAACTCAAAGGCGCACTGGCTGATCTTGAAGCATTGGTTGCGTCACTAGCGGGTGGGGTGAGGGAATGAGTGAAATGATTCCTGAGAGTTGGGCACGAACTATTTTAGGTGATGTCATTAGTATCTCCTCTGGGCAGGGATTAACTAAATCCAAAATGATTGAAGGGGAGATACCTGTTTTTGGTGGAAATGGTGTAACAGGTTGGCACAACGACAGTAATATTGAAAAAGAAACCATTGCGATAGGTCGTGTAGGATACTATTGTGGCTCTGTTCATTTGACTCCCAAACGAGCTTGGATTACAGATAATGCTTTTATTACAAGCTTTGATGAAAAGGTAATGGGTCAGAAGTTTCTATATCTATTATTGACGAATGCTGACTTAAGGCAGAATGACTCGAGTACGGCACAACCTGTTATCTCAGGTGCTAAAGTATATCCCATAGAAATCAACCTCCCCCCACTAGCCGAACAAAAGGTCATTGCCGACAAGCTGGATGAATTGCTGGCGCAGGTGGAAAGCACTAAAGCCCGCCTCGATGCCATCCCCGCTATCTTAAAATCATTCCGCCAATCCGTCCTCGCCGCCGCAGTCAGCGGCAAGCTTACGGAAGAGTGGCGTGAAAAATGTGCTTATACTCCCGCAAGCATATCGCTCGATGAAATTAAAGTAAGTAGGATTAATCGGTTAGGGAAAAAGAGCCCTTCAAAAACTCATCTCCTTTCAGAGGAGTATATAATTCCAGAATCATGGCAGTGGGTATCATTAGATTTCTTATCGTTAAAAATAGTTGATGGAACACATCATACGCCTACTTATATTGACGCAGGCATTCCTTTCATCTCTGTGAAAGATATAAAAAATGGACAGATAAATTTTGAGAGTACTAAGTTTATTTCTGAAGCAGAGCACGATACGTTAAGTAAAAGATGTAAGCCTGAAATCGGGGATTTGTTAATTACAAAAAGTGGGACTATTGGACGAACAGCCATAGTGAAACAATGTATTGAATTTTCATTATTTGTAAGTGTTGCACTGATTAAGCCTGTATCTTCAATGGTAAATATGCAATTCATTGATATTGCTTTGCAAAAATGGGTCAATGAGATTGATGTATCTAGCAGAATTGTTGGTACTGCTATTAAAAACCTACATCTACAAGATATGAAGGTATTGGCCATTCCGTTTGCTCCTATCGAAGAGCAAACCGAAATCGTCCGCCGTGTCGAAGAGTTATTCGCCTTAGCTGATAAAGTTGAAGTGCAGGTTAATGCCGCGCAAGCACGCGTCAACAATCTCACTCAGTCGATACTCGCCAAAGCCTTTCGCGGCGAACTGACAGCTGACTGGCGCGCTGCGAACCCTGAACTGATATCCGGTGACAACAGCGCCGAAGCCTTGCTAAAACGCATCAAAGCTGAACGCGCTAAGCTTAAGCCTGTAAAGAAAACAACAGCTAAAAAGGCAAAAGCATGACGAATCAGTTAACTGCTAAAGCCTTCAGAGGTGAACTAACCGCCGATTACAAACTACTTCCCTGTAGTTTGCCCTTCGGGCCGACCTGTGGTCGTTCAAAATGGCTCCCGACCATTTTATGGCGTGCTGCGAACCCTGAACTGATATCAGGTGATAACAGCGCCGAGGCTTTGCTGAAACGTATCAAAGCTGAACGCGCCCGAGAGGTAAGTAGCCAAAATCAAAATACTCAATCCATGCAGTGTGTACTTATTGTGAGTCAGTGATAAATTTTTCAATGATGTTTGTAACTTGCTTGAGACAGTCAACTTCAACCAATAAAAGGATTTAAAATATGAGCAATTTAGCAGAGTTTAGGAGAAATCCATTTGTGCAATCCGAGTACGCTTTGGCAACAGGGCGTACTGTCGAAAATTTGCTGAACCGATCTGAAAGCATGAATGGTAATACGAAATTCAGCACTTTTCTGCAAGCAACGTGGACTACGACTAGCCCTATCGACTGGTTGTCTGAAGATGACGCGCTGAGCGCAAGTATTGCTGGATTAAGAAGTGCGGCAGAAATGATTGCCAGTCTGGAAGCCAGCGTGGATATGCCTTATCCAGAAATATTAAAAAAATTTGAACGTAGGCATAGCACCAGTGATTTAGAAAAGATCTTTGATTGCGCCGTCGGTGAAGATTGGGCTGCGGCGACTAAAGGGGACATTAAGCCCTTATTGTTAGAGTTTGATTGGTGGTGCAGCTATTTAGATGAGCTCGATTTAGATATTCAACTTGGTTCAGCAACTCAGTTATTGGAATCGCTAAATGGAACCATGTTTAAACAATTTAGAAGATTAGCCGATCTTGCTCAAGCAGGTGCAGCCAACTGGGATTTGGATGCGCCGATATTTGAAAATATCGCCAATGGATGGAGTGAGCATTCTAAAGATTTTATTGCCGAGTGGCTCACCCATGCTAACTATGAGTCCTATTACAATGCAAAAACCTTGAGAGAGTATAAGTCTTTATATACTTGGATGTTTTTGTCAATTAACGCAGAAATCTATGGTTATGACAGCCATATGTGGGCGACTCAAAAACAGTGGGCAGCAATGGGGTACGAACTAAAGCCAAATGCCAATGCGACTCCCGTTTTTCATTATTTTAAGTTAGGTAGTGAAGATGAGTTAGACAGTGAGAATGCTACATTTGAAAGTACGTTCGGCCGCAAGGTTTCATTAGTCTATAACGCGGATGAGGTTATTGGTTACACTGGTAAAAGTTTTGAAGATACCAAGGTGCAAGAATTGCCTGTCCTCGCAAGCCGAATTCAGGAATTGACACAAGCGCCAGAAAATATGCTTGTGATACAGCACACCCATAATGGTGAGGCTTGTTTCCATTATCACGATGACTATATTGAAGTGCCGCGTAAAGAGCTATTTAGGGGCAAAGATAGTACCAAGGCTTATTATGCGACTTTACTACATGAGCTAGTGCATTGGACGGGACATGAGACAAGATTAAACCGCACTTTCGGGCAGTTCGGTGACGCAGATTATGCTTTTGAGGAGTTGGTGGCTGAGATTGGTTCTGCGTTCCTATGTGCGAGATTTGGCTTAGTCAAGAGCGTTCGTCCTAACTCACTTGCTTATATCAAAAGTTGGTTGGGTGGATTGAATGCTAAAAACACAATAAAAACCTTAGAGAAAACAGCATATTTAGCTAATAAGGCGAGTAATTATATTTATTATCCTAAACGCTATGATCGAAATAGCTAAAGCTTGATTAGAAATTAACAATAAGGTGGTTAGCCATTCGGATTTTTAAGGGTACGTAATGATTGAAAATAAAAAACTGCTTGATGTTCAATGGCTAAAACAAGCCCGAGAAAGCAGTTGGCTGTTAAGTTATCTTAATGATTACCAAGTTCCAGCCAGTGAGCCTGAAACAGTAGAGCGCCAAGACTTTAATAGCTTATTCGCAGCACAGGAGTACGCAAGTGCCGCACAAGCGTTCATTGAACAGTGTGAACAACAATGGGATGAGCCAGACCCTTTTGAAATCGCGATAGCAAAAGGCAACACTCAATTAGTCGTCGCACTATTGGCACAAACCAATTTGGCTGCATATGGATTTGAAAATAACTTGCTTGCCATGGCGGTTGCTTACAATCAAAGAGCCATTTTTAACCTGTTACTCTTGCATCCCGATATTGAGATCCAATGTTCATACGAGGCCAACCGCAAGGCAAGGGATGTGGCAGAGTTTTGCGGCGTATGGGACTGGTGCGATCATTACTGCCCACAAATGTGGTTAATGGAACCCCAATATGAAGTCTTATATCCATTATTGGAGATTGACTGGCAACATTCGGTTAATGGTGATGATAGCGCCTCGCTGTTAGTGCACTTATACCGCCAGCGTGATTTTGCTGGCATGAACCGTTTGGTCGCTATTGGTGCTGAAATAAACCCCGTTTTAGATAAACGAGATACGCGCGAGCGATTGATCCATTTGGCACTTGAAGATTGGCGCGATGATAAGCTTGAAAGCCAACAAGGGCTTAAATGGTTTGCCCGCTATATGTCTTTTCTCAATGTTCCTAGCTTTGATGCTGATGTATTGTCAGATTTGCTCAGTCTGAATAAGCCGCAGATTGCGAGCCTGTTTCAGCTAGATGCAATAACTTACGCAGAGAGTGGAGCCGATGAGCAAGATGAAGCATTAAGCGAGCCTAAAACACAGTATTCGGCGCTAGAGACTGCAATTTTTACTGCCTTACCCTATTCACCACCACGCCAGCATCCCGCTTACTCTTTAACTGATGATTTACTGCGGTTAGATCTCGTTGAGTTTGTTGCAGAGGTAAAAGATCTCCAGTTTGTCATGACTGATAAGGGCATAGAATTTGGTATTTTTATCATAATCATGCCTTTGCGCAATCGTTATTATTACCAATGCAGGTACTGGAACGACTGGATTTTAGAATGCCATTACCTATACAGGTAATGACGGCATTTCAATGCCAAGCTTGGCTACTGACATGCCCAAGTGAACTCTATCTTTGGCTTAATGTGTTGGCGCAAGATGCGGGCTACCCCCTATTTAGATCAATAAAGAATCACCCAATCTGTAATACCTCTTTTTCGCTTACATAGAGCAAACAAACTCGAACCTGTAAAAACATAAAACCCAGCAAGTGCTGGGTTTTATTGGTTATTTATAACCTGCTAGAACAAGTTGAAACCTTACTCAACGTTCTGGATCTGCTCGCGCATTTGCTCGATGAGCACTTTAAGTTCAACTGCGGCTGAAGTGATTTCAGTACTGATGGATTTAGAGGCGAGCGTGTTCGATTCGCGGTTAAATTCTTGCATCATAAAATCTAAACGGCGACCTTCGCTGCCGCCTTTTTTGAGGATACGGCGCGCTTCGGCCACATGGGCTTCGAGGCGATCCATTTCTTCAGCTACATCTTGTTTCTGTGCCAGTAGCACCATTTCTTGCTCGATGCGGGCTGGGTCGAGTTCACCTTTGATTTCCGCAAGGCGGTTGGTGAGCTTTTCGCGTTGATATAGCATCACAGTAGGCATGTGCTCACGTACGACGGCGATTTGCTCGCTCACGCCATCTAAGCGGCTTAGCAGCATGTCTTTGATGGCTTCGCCTTCACGGCCACGGGCTTCGATGAATTGATCTATGGCTGAGTCGAAGGCTGTCATCAGATCGGCGCCGATGGCATCCATATCTTGTTCACCGCTCGCTAGCACGCCTGGCCAGCGCAGGATGTCGGTCAGATTGACATCGCCTTGTCCCGCTTCTTGCTTGAGCCAATTGGCGGCGCCCAATAGCTGTTTGGCCAGCGCTTGATTCAATTGCAGCTCGTTGTTGCTGTTGTCTGCCAGTTCGTAGCGCAGATTGACTTCAACTTTGCCGCGGCTTAAGCGTTTACGAAGGCGGTCGCGCAGTACGGGTTCGAAGCTGCGGAATTGCTCGGGTAAACGTAGGTAAGTTTCGAGATAACGTTGATTGACTGAGCGAATTTCCCAGGAGGCAGTGCCCCATTGTGCTTTGTGCTCGATGCGAGCGTAGGCTGTCATGCTTTGTATCATGGGTTGTCCTAATGGTTTAATCGTCATAATGAGAGGCGATTATAGAGTCAATGGCTTTAGGATTAAAGGCATACAGCAAATAGGGACACGGATTAGGCGTTTGAGTGTGATGAGTTTGCCAGAGAATCACCCTAAGCATGGCATCCTAAGGCTCAAGCCCTTATAATATGCAGCCAAAATCGGTCAATGACTCAGAATACAGGAATCTCGCATGCGTCCAAGTAACAGAACGCCAGCACAAACTCGTCCCATCACTATCACTCGCCAGTTTACGGCCCATGCCGAAGGTTCTGTGTTAGTGGAATTTGGCGAAACGAAAGTGCTTTGTACCGCCAGTTTTACTGAAGGTGTGCCACGTTTCCTTAAAGGTCAGGGTCAAGGCTGGGTGACGGCGGAATACGGCATGTTGCCACGTTCTACCCATAGCCGTATGGATCGTGAGGCCGCTCGCGGTAAGCAATCTGGCCGTACGCAAGAAATTCAACGTCTTATCGGCCGTGCTCTGCGTGCTTGTGTGGATATGAAAGCTCTAGGCGAAAACACTATCGTGATCGATTGTGATGTGATCCAAGCTGACGGTGGCACGCGCACTGCTTCTATCACTGGCGCTTGTGTGGCCTTAGTGGATGCGCTGAACTGGGCACGCGGTAAAGGCATCATTAAATCTAACCCGCTTAAATTCCTTATCGCTGCTGTCAGCGTAGGTATTTATAAGGGTGAAGCGATCAGCGATCTAGAATATATCGAAGATAGTGCCGCTGAAACTGACATGAACGTGGTAATGACGGAAACGGGCAAGATCATCGAAATTCAAGGCACCGCCGAAGGCGAGCCATTCAGCCACGAAGAATTACTCGAACTGTTGGCATTGGCGAAGAACAGTATTCGTGAAATCGTCGATGTGCAGAAAGCCGCACTGAACTAATAGTGTGGTGATGAAAAAGCCCCGTCATGTTACAGAGTGCGGGGCTTTTTATTAGCTGCAACTTTTTATCTGCAGCAAGATGCTAGTGTTAGACAAGCCCTGTACCGAATTAAATGTTGCCTAATAAAACATTACCTAATAAAAACCAATAAAAGACAAAGCCGTAAGGAGATATTGTGAAAGCCTATCAACGTGAGTTTATTGAATTTGCCTTAGAACGTCAGGTGTTGCGATTTGGCGAATTTACCCTTAAATCGGGTCGTATCAGTCCTTATTTCTTCAATGCGGGTTTGTTCAATACTGGCCGTGACTTAGCGCGTTTAGGCCGTTTCTATGCCGCTGCGTTGGTGGATTCTGGCATTGATTACGATTTGCTGTTTGGCCCAGCTTACAAAGGCATTCCGATTGCGACCACTACGGCGGTTGCCCTGTGTGAACACCACGATATCGATATCCCTTACTGCTTTAACCGCAAAGAGAAAAAAGATCACGGCGAAGGTGGCAGCTTAGTCGGAAGCGAGCTGAAAGGCCGCGTTATGTTGGTAGACGACGTGATCACTGCCGGTACGGCAATTCGTGAGTCGATGGAAATCATCGAAGCCCATAAGGCACAATTAGCCGGTGTGTTGATCGCCTTAGATAGACAAGAGAAAGGCAAGGGCGAGTTATCGGCTATTCAAGAGGTTGAGCGTGATTTTGGCTGCGGCATAGTGGCGATCATTAAACTTGCCGACCTCATTAGCTATTTATCAGAAAAGCCTGGAATGGAAGTGCAACTTGCCGCCGTGAGCCAGTACCGCGAGCAATACGGCATTTAAATCGAGTGCTTAGCCGCTGGTATTGATCAAGTAGCGATCACTAACTTTGTGAAATCAGTTAATCAGCCAGCATTGATCTTAGCTAGGTTGAGAAAGGTTTGATTGAGTGGGTATGAAAACAAAAAACGCTGCGATTCTATAGAAGGAATCGCAGCGTTTTTTTTGTTGAGTTGTATTGATTGCTATTGATTTAGGCACGCTTTAAATCACATTACGCTTCAATACACTTATTTAGACTGATGCAAAAACTCGGCGCGGGTCGCAGGATTTGATTTAAAAATACCGCCCAGCGCTGTGGTGGTGGTTGAACTGGTTGAGTCCATCACGCCACGGGATTTTACGCAGTAATGCACAGCATCCATTTTAACCGCAACGTCTTTGGTTTCGAGCAAGGTCTGCAGCGCGACTAACACTTGCTGAGTCAAACGCTCTTGCACCTGTGGACGTTGGGCAAAGAAACGCACGATGCGATTAATCTTTGATAAACCAATGATTTTTTTGCGTGGTAGATAAGCTATGGTCGCAGTGCCATCGATCGTCACTAAATGATGCTCGCAGGTGCTGGTGAGGCTAATATCTTGCACTCGCACCATTTCATCGAAGCCCATCTTATTGTCGATCACCGTGATCTTAGGGAAGTTCGCATAATCTAAGCCGGAGAAGATTTCATCGACGTACATTTTAGCAATGCGGCGCGGCGTATCGGCAAGGCTATCGTCTGACAGATCCAATGACATTAATGTCAGGATTTCTTTCATATGATGTTCAATCTTGTCTTTACGTTCTTCACTGCTGTAAACGCTTGGGAGCATTGGGGTTTCAAGTCCACGTTCTAATAACGCGGCTTGTACTTTTACTGCTGCTTCACTTAATGCCATCTTATCCTCCACTACGTCGTAGCGGCTATAACAGAAAACCTATGCTGAGCATCGAGTGGTACTTGGGCTGTTCAGCATCAGATACAAATTATTGTTATTCTCGCTAGGGCAAGAATAGGGGGAGGAGGATAACGCGAATTGCAGATAATTCATACCGAAAAACGCGTATAGGCCACATGAAAAAGCCGATAGTCCTTATCGGATATCGGCTTTAAATCTGCCACTGCCAATCGAGTTTAGCCTAGCAGTGTCGGCAAGTTTGAGTCAATTCTAAAGTTTCAGATTGGTTTTTAGGAAACTGAGCATTTGTTCATAGTATTTCGCTCTATGCTCATCGTTATAAAAACCGTGGCCTTCATTGTCCATCACCAGTTTTTGGTAAGGATAATTGTGAGCTTTTAGGCCTTTTTCGAGGGATTCGAGTTGTTCAATTGGCGCTCGATCATCTTCACCACCATGCACCAATAGTATGTTTGCTTTGAGTTTATCGACGTTTTCAGAAGGAGACATTGCTTTAAGTACCGCTTTATCTTGGCCAAGCACATCCTTGAGATAGCTAGTACCAGAACGGCTGTTGGCGACATCGCCTTCATTAAACATCAATTCAAGATCATATACGCCAGCTACACCTATGGCGCATTTAAACATATCTGGCGCAAGCACTGCGCTCTGCAAGGCGCTGTACCCACCAAAACTGCCGCCAACAATACAAATGCGTTCCTTATCGGCAAAACCTTGGTCAATAACGTACTGGGTTGCGTCGATAATGTCATGCTGAATATCTGAGCCCCATTTTTGATAGCCAGCGCGTTCAAATTGATCGCCATATCCGCCTGAACCACGGAAGTTGACCTGTAGAACAGCTATGCCTTGGCTTGCTAGATATTGGTTTTGTGGGTCAAAGCCCCACCAGTCACGTATACCGTGTGGACCACCGTGTGGATTGACGACTAAGGGTAGGTTTTTAGTTTCTTTACCAAAGGGAAGCGTTAGATATCCATGGAGTTGTTTACCATCACGGCTGGTGAAACTGATGGGTTTAACATCAGCCATTTGCTCTGGGTTGAGCCATTTTTTAGCGGCGGCTAGATATTCAAGTTTTAGTGTTTTCGTATCAAATATGTAGTAATCGCCAGGGTTTCGATCGTTAAACGCAAGTACGACGAGTTTTGCTGCATCTCGGGTTTCGCTAACAATTCGTACTTGGTGACCGGGGAGAGCACCAAGCAGATCTTTTAGCAATTTAGCGTGCGAATCCTCATTATCGACAAAGGCATAACTTGGGTAACCATTTTCAAACTCGACGGCGTAAAGTTGTTTATTGGTGCCGTTAATCCAAAAGTTGCTAGGGTCAACGTTTTCATCCTGAATGATTTCAGTTTTATCGCCCGTTTCGAGATTAATTTTGTAAACCCCTAAGGTTTCACCTTGGGATCGACCGGCGGCATAAATCGTATTTTTGTCATCGGCAAAGGAGAGTGGTTTAAAATCAGCAAGACCTAGATTTAGTTTATCGGTATTTACCCAGTTACCGTCTTTGCGGTAGAACACTTTAGTAATGTTTTTATTGTCTTCACCTGCAACGAAGCGAACCTCTCCATCATGGTCTGTCATAAAACGGGCTCTGCCGGTAGGTGAGCCTGTGATGCGTTTACGTGTGCCATTGAACAAGTCTACGCGATAGACATCTTGTGATAGTTCAAAGTCAAGATTGATCCTATCATTCCATGGAATAGCATTAACTAACATGTAGCGTTCATCATCTGGCAGAGGATCGAGGATAAACGCGCTCGCCCGCATAGGGGTATTTTTCTTGATATTTGAACCTGTTTGTTGCTCGCCACTCTCGAAGCCGAATAAATACGCTTTTCGTGAACCATCGGCATTTACCGCCATCAATTCACCGTAGTAGATAGGTGTGTCTTGCCAGCCTTTTAGGTATTCTTTTGCCAGTACCAGTCGCTCACTGTTGGCCCATTCATAGTCGCCGACTTGAGCATTATCGGGAAAACGTATCGCATTGAGGAGTTTTTTGGTTTGGGTATCTAAGACTAAGAGAACGTTTTTACCTTCGACACTTGTGATAGCGCTTAAATATTTACCAGTAGGTGATATTTTTACATCCGAGTACTCATCACCTTTGCTGAATAACTGTGCTTGCGATAACGCATTCGCGTTGGAGCTATTGGCTGCAAAGGTGGATATTGGAAGTATTGGTAAGCAAAGTGTCGCCAATGCGGCTAATCGGAAGAGTTTCATCTGACATCCTTGTAAAATCATTGTGTTTTTTGTTCTTAAAATGTTTTTCGAGGATAAAACAAAAGATGGGGCGAAACAAGGAAGGAATACCGAACATAAAGGACGATAGTTACCGTCCTTTATGTTGAAAAATCATTAGCTTTGTAAAAGTTGATGCTGGATAAAACGCCACTGTTCATCGAAGTGTGTCGTCGGTTTGAGTTTGAATTCACTTCGTACAAATTGGGCGATGCGGCCTTCGGCAAAGGCTAACAGTAAATTGGCTAATATGGCTTCGTCTAAGTTGAAGCCTTTACCTTCTCGCAGGGTTTTTTCCCGTAAAATTTGCTTTAACTGGGTTTCAATTTTGGCAAATAAGTTACCAATACGACTTCGCAGGCGTTCATTTTCACCGAGTAGAGCATCACCGTTGAGAACGCGGGAAATTCCTGGGTTACGCTCGGCAAAGATCAGCAGCAGTTGCAGTACCAACTGGCAGCGCTTCATGGTGTCTTTTTCGTCATCCATGATTAAATTGATGCGCGACAATAACGACTCTTCGATAAATTCGATTAGGCCTTCGAACATCCGCGCTTTACTCGGGAAGTGGCGATACAGGGCGGCTTCCGATACACCGACTTCTGAGGCCAGTTTCGCTGTGGTGATCCTTTGTCCTGGGTTGGTTTCTAGCATCTGCGCTAGACATTGCAGAATGTGTTCACGACGATTAATTTTTGGGCTTACAGCCATTGCAGTATCCTTGGCTCAATAAAGACTTAGGGGATTATTTAGTGCCTGAATGGCCAAATCCGCCTTCACCACGGTCTGAGCTGTCGAACTCATCAACGAGTTTGAATTGTGCTTGTACCACAGGAACAAACACCAGTTGCGCGAGACGATCGCCCATTTCTAAGGTGAATGGACTGTCACCACGATTCCAACAAGATACCATTAAGGGGCCTTGGTAATCTGAATCTATGAGTCCGACTAGATTCCCCAGTACGATACCGTGTTTATGGCCCAGGCCTGAGCGCGGTAAAATCACCGCTGCAAGTCCTGGGTCGGCCACATGAATGGCAATCCCCGTGGGAATGAGCACTGTTTCACCCGGTGCTATGGTTAAAGCCGTGTCTATCATGGCGCGAAGATCCATGCCTGCACTGCCTGCGGTGGCGTAAGCGGGCAAGGGAAATTCTGAGCCGATACGGGAGTCGAGAATTTTTAATTCAATCGGTGTTTTCATGTATTTGTTTTTTCTTTCACTATCAACGAAAGTAATTGCCGTGCCAACGTGAGTTTGTCAGTAGCAGGCAAATCTTGACTGCCGTGCGGCCAGAAAACACGCAGGGCATTAGCATCGGCATTAAAGCCTAGGCCAGCAATGGAAACGTCGTTTGCGGCGATCATGTTCAAGTTTTTACGTTTGAGCTTATCGCGCGCATAGGCTTCTACATCATGGGTTTCGGCGGCAAATCCCACCACAAAAGGACGGTTAGGTAAGCTCGCAACCGTGGCTAAGATATCAGGATTCCTCACCAGCGCAAGTTGCATTTCTTCGGTCGATTTTTTGATCTTACAGGTGGCGATGTCGCTAATTCGATAGTCAGCAACGGCGGCGCAACCAATAAAAATATCTTTTTTATCAACGTTATCCATCACAGCATCGAGCATATTTTGCGCCGATTCAACATCAATGCGTGTCACGCCTTCTGGGGTGCTTAGATTTACTGGGCCTGAGACTAAGGTGACTGCTGCCCCCATATCTGCCGCGGCTTTGGCGAGTGCAAAGCCCATTTTTCCAGAACTGTGATTTGAAATGTATCTGACGGGATCAATTGCTTCACGGGTTGGTCCGGCGGTAATCAGCACCGACTGGCCTGCAAGAGGCTGCGCAGAGACTTCTTTAGTTGCAAAAAAATCACTGGCTAGCTCGGCAATTTCTAGCGGTTCGAGCATGCGTCCAGGACCCACTTCACCACAGGCCTGACTGCCACTGGCGGGTCCCCAAAGTGTAAAACCACGTGATGCTAGGCTAGTTAAATTCGCTTGCGTAGCCAGATTACGGTACATCTGCTGATTCATTGCTGGACACAGGGCAATTGGCGCCTCAGTGGCAAGACACGTGGTGGTGATTAGCTCATCGGCCATGCCTGCATTAATCCGCGCTAATAGGTTTGCTGTTGCAGGGGCTATGATGACGAGATCTGCCCAACGAGCGAGTTCTATATGGCCCATGGCTGCTTCTGCTGCGGGGTCGAGCAAGCTAGATGCCACTGGATGTCCAGATAAGGCTTGCAGCGTAAGTGGTGTAATAAACTCCATCGCACTTTGGCTCATCACCACGCGCACATCAAAACCACGCTCTTTCAAGCGACGTACTAAATCAGCACTTTTATAGGCCGCAATACCGCCGCCAATGCCCAGTAGGACGTTTTTATTTGTCAGACTCACAGACATCATCCGAGATAGAAATAATGCCAGCAACAATATCACAAAGTGGTGAATTTTAGTGACTATCCCAGTTCAAAAAATCTCGTCCATACTCAGTAAAGTGAAAATATGTGAGATGACAGGGAGGTCACATGGGGATTAAAGATTGGCCTGAGGGCGAAGGTCCCAGAGATAAACTGTTACAAAAAGGAGCTGCGCATCTCTCGGATGCTGAATTACTGGCAGTATTGCTGCGTAACGGTTTAGCTGGATTAAACGCGGTTGACCTTGCTAGGTCGCTTATTTGCGAGTTTGGCGGCCTCAGAAACCTGCTCTGTGCCCCAAGAAATCAGGTGTGTCGACTTCCGGGCGTAGGACCTGTAAAATACGCCCAGCTTCAAGCTGCGGCCGAATTAGCGCGGCGTGTAGCGCAGGAAAATCTGCAAAGAGGTCAGGTTTTGACAAATCCCGATTTAACTCGGGACTATTTAATGCGACAATTGGCCGATCGCTCCTATGAAGTGTTCGCAGTTTTACTGCTGGATAGCCAGCATAGAGTGATTCAATTTGTCGAATTATTCCGCGGCACAATAGACTCAGCCTCAGTATATCCACGTGAAGTGGTGAGCTTAGTGCTGGAGAAAAAGGCCGCAGCAGTTATAGTTTGTCATAATCATCCGTCTGGTATTGCCGAGCCCAGTCAGGCTGACCGACGAATAACTGAGCGATTAAAAAATGCGTTAGCAACCATAGACGTATCCTTGTTGGACCATATGGTTGTAGGTGATCGAGAGATAGTTTCTTTTGCAGAACGAGGCTGGATTAATTAATCTAACACTTGATCTTCACTCTGTGATCGTGTATAAAATGCGCCCTCTTTGTGCCTCGGGCGACGGCCATACGAGGCACATTAATGCTCGAGCGTTAAAATTGTTTTTGGAGAAGATTGACATGTCAAGAGTATGCCAAGTTACTGGCAAGAAGCCGATGGTTGGTAACAACCGTTCGCATGCAAAAAACGCGACCCGTCGTCGTTTTTTACCTAACCTACAAAACCACCGTTTTTGGTTAGAAGAAGAAAAGCGTTTCGTACAGTTACGTGTATCTACTAAAGGTATCCGTCTGATCGACAAAAAAGGTATCGAAGTTGTTGTTGCTGAACTTCGTGCCCGTGGCGAGAAGGTATAATAGATCATGGCTAAAGCTAAAGGTAATCGTGAGAAGATCAAATTAGTTTCTACAGCTAAGACTGGTCACTTCTACACAACTGAAAAAAACAAGCGTAACATGCCTGAAAAAATGGAAATCAAAAAATTTGATCCAGTTATTCGTCAGCACGTTATCTACAAAGAAGCCAAAATCAAGTAATCCTTGGTTAGTGTTTCGAGAAAAGCCCCTTATTTAAGGGGCTTTTTTTTGCATTTTTTTAGTGGCTAGTCATCAAGTTGAGATAATTGCCTTGCAAACTGATGCCGCTGAATCATCCCCTGTGAAGTTAAAAAAGTGTGAACACTTGCTGAAAATATAAAATAGTGCGGTTCTAAGCACTTTAAATCATCAAATCTGCACTTTAGTGAGAATAAATTCTTTATATGTGAATTAAAATGCAATACCATACGCGAAAGTTAGCGATTCATTCCTGGTGTGTCATAGTGACGCTGCCAGCTCAAAAATGAGGTGTAAATAACGCGTGCGTACCACTGAACTGGTTGATGGATTTCGTCATTCTGCCCCCTATGTTAATGCTCACAGAGGTAAAACTTTTGTGGTCATGCTGGGTGGTGAAGCTTTGGCTCAAAATCAATTCCGCGCCATCTTAAATGATGTCGCCCTGCTGCACAGTTTAGGGATCAAAGTGGTGTTGGTATATGGCGCTAGGCCGCAGATTGATGCTGCATTAGCCGCCAACGGTATTGCGCCTGCCTACCACGACGGTGTGCGTATCACGGATGAAGATTCGCTCAAAGTGATTAAGCAAGTTGCGGGTGCACTGCAATTTGATATCACAGCGCGTTTATCCATGAGTTTAAGTAATACGCCGATGCAAGGTGCGCAAATTAACTTAGTGAGCGGCAACTTTGTGATTGCTCAACCACTGGGTGTGGATAATGGTGTGGATTTTTGCCTGAGTGGCAAAGTGCGTCGTATTGATGTGCAAGGCTTAAAACGTCAGTTAGATAATCACTGCATCGTATTGATGGGGCCTATTGCTGCTTCGGTTACTGGTGAAAGCTTTAATCTCACCGCCGAGGAAATCGCGACTCAAGTGGCAATTAAGCTCAAAGCAGACAAGATGATCGGCTTTAGCTCACAGAACGGTATTCTCGATCGCAATGGCGATGTAATTGCCGAGTTGATGCCAAATGATGCGCAAAACATCATGAACAAGCTGGCCGAGCAAGGTTCTGCTTGTGTTGGCACTATGGCGTTTCTCAAAGCCAGTATCGATGCTTGCCGCAATGGTGTGCCACGTTGTCATTTAGTTAGCTACCTTGAAGATGGTGCTTTACTACAAGAGCTGTTTTCCCGCGAAGGGATTGGTACACAAATCGTCACTGAGAGTGCTGAGCGTTTACGCTGTGCGTCGATCGCCGATATTGGCGGTGTGTTGAACCTTATTCGTCCATTGGAGGAACAAGGCATTCTGGTGCGTCGTAGTCGTGAGCAGCTTGAGATTGAAATCGAACAGTTCATGTTGATTGAGCGCGACGGTTTAGTGATTGGTTGCGCTGCGCTCTATCCTTTTGAAGAGGACAATGCGGGTGAGTTTGCTTGTTTAGTGGTGCATCCCGATTATCGCGATGCCGATAGAGGGAGCTTACTGCTGAAGAACATTATCAATCAGGCCAGAAACCGTGGTTATTCACGCTTATTTGCATTGACAACTCGGAGCATTCACTGGTTCTTAGAGCATGGTTTTGTGATTGAAGATGTTGAAGCACTGCCACAGAAGAAGAAGCAGTTGTATAACTATCAACGCCGCTCAAAAATTCTCGCGCTCGATCTTTAAGCCGTTCTAAATCAATCCAATCAATGCCAGCCTAGTACTCATATTAGCGCTGGCATTTTTATTGACATAATATGTCTTTGTTGGCAGATTAAAGCTTCACTGCACGGGAGATACTGCCAATGAGTCCTCAATTTTTTGAACTCGCCCCTTTAACCCAAACCTCTATCTTCAGCTTTATCGTCTTATTGCTCGGTTTAGCGGGTATCTTACTGATGTTATGGCTAAAAAATATGCCTAAGATAGCGAAGTCAGCGAGTTTAGGTATATTGCTGGTGATGATGGGCGGATTTTCTTGGGTCTTCTATCAATCAAATAGCGCCGAATTAGTGTTAACCGATACAGAGCTCACATTGGATGTTCCCTTCTATAAAGTGCAGTTATCCCGCGTGGATTTATTGTCCGCCGAGGCACGCATAGTCGATTTGCAACAAGAGGCAGATTTAACGCCGAGCTTTAAAATCAACGGTATAGGCATGCCAGGATTTCAATTGGGCTGGTTTAATCTACAGGGGAAAGGCAGGGCATTTTTGGCGATAACAGATAAATCGCAGTTAGTGTTAGTGCCAACGACTAAAGGCTACAGTTTATTACTGACAGTACCGCAAGGGAGTGAGTTTTTAGCACAGTTACAGAAGTAATCATCATATGTCATCACTTCTGCCACTGTGTTTATCGGCGTGATAATGTTTACGCCGTTTTGCGTTTATAGGCCATATCTAAGGTAAAGACGAGCAGCGCGCTCCAGATAAAGCCGAAGGTCACGCCTTTTTCGGCATCGAAGGGCTCATTGAACAGACTCACCGCGAGGATGAACATAATACTCGGGCCAATATATTGGAAAAAGCCGAGCATAGACAATGGAATACGTACCGCTGCCCCTGCAAAACACAGTAAAGGAATGGTAGTCACTATCCCTGCCGCCATTAACATCAGATTCAGTTGCCAATCATTAGTCAGCATGCTCGCTGTGGCTGTGTCTAAGGTTGCGAGGAGATAAATCAGCGCTACCGGTAATAACACTGCGGTTTCGACCAATAATCCGGCCTTAGCATCCACATTGACCTTTTTTCGCAGTAGCGCATAGAAACCAAAGGTGCCCGCGAGTGCCAGTGAGACGATGGGAATTGAGCCAAAAGAGATTAACTGGATCAATACGCCAGCGCTGGCGAGTGAAACCGCAAACCATTGCAGTTTACGCAATCTTTCGCCTAGAAATAACATACCGAGTAAGACGTTGAGTAAAGGATTGATGAAGTAACCTAGGCTGGCATCGAGCATGTGATCGTTATTTACCGCCCAGATAAATAGTAGCCAGTTTCCCGCGATCAGTATGGAAGTAATGGTGAGAACCATCAACTGTTTAGGCTGTTTAAACAGTAAGCGTAAGCGAGAAAAACCACCGATAAACTGCATAATGATCAGCATAAACACGAATGACCAAATCACTCGATGGAGCAAAATTTCGGTGGCGGAAACATGGTTGAGTAATTTGAAATATAAAGGTGCAAAACCCCACATACAGTAAGCACTGACGGCAAGTAGGATCCCTTTGCGGTATTCAAGATCTGGCATGAGACATCTTCGAAGAACAACAAGGTGGCGATTGTAGGTGTGTCTGACCGCTGACTCAAGGGCATCGCCGTGTTCTTTTCGTTACAGAATATCTCCGCAAAAGATTGAATGGACAATTAAAGTCAGTAAACATCCTGTTAATCAAGACGTTTACCTTAGTCAGTTTTGAGCCCTAAGGCAGTAATACACATCTAAATTTAACCGCCTAACCCACCATATAAGTCCCTGTTCCAAAAGCGATATGCGTGCCTTGCTCATTATGTAGTTCCATGCGGCATACTGAAACTCTATTACCCGCACGAATGACGCTGCCCGTCCCCGTAAAGGTGAGGCCGCGTCCCGGCCGCAGATAATCGACGCGCATATCAATCGTCCCTAAAGTTTGGAGGCGTTGTTGTAATTCTTCAATCGTCCAATCTTCACGGCTTGCGACCAGTCCTGCAAATGCGGTAAGTCCGCCGACCACATCTAGTACTGTAGCTGTGACACCGCCGTGGAGGATCTGTTGATGGATATTGCCAATAAGTTCTGGTTTCATATTGATGACCACTTCGACACCGTCGACATCGTAAC
Source organism: Shewanella sp. SM101 (assembly GCF_025654465.1). Lineage (NCBI taxonomy): Bacteria > Pseudomonadati > Pseudomonadota > Gammaproteobacteria > Alteromonadales > Shewanellaceae > Shewanella > Shewanella sp. SM101. Next base: position 36,193 of record NZ_JAKKRH010000015.1, on the reverse strand, counting down.
GTTTGATATCGAGCCCGAGTAGATTATGGAAAGGGACATGTTGATCAAATACTGCTGCGACTCTTCTCAAAGCTTCGGCTTGGATTGGGCTGGTCATTTTGGGGTCCTTGTCACTGAGTGACGGTATTAGGCGTAATTGGATTTGTTATCAACACTGAGATAAACAAAGTGCGGCTTAGAGCAATTAATCTACAGTGAAGCTTACGGCTAATGCAACTCCGTCGCTAAAATGACGACACCGTTTCGGCAGTTTTTAAAGTATTTTACCCCGCGTTCGTTATTTTTGGCTTAGCCCACTAGGGTTAAAATAGCTGCAATCGTGGTGAATTGCCTCGTCTAAAGCGCTTTAAATTACCGTTGAATCCTGCATTTTGAACTAGTTTGGGTATAGAATAGGCCCCCTCACTTTTGACATAGAAGATCCATGGAAAAGCTCGTACTCGACACGCATGATGATCCGCTCTCGCAACGCCTCGCGCAGGTGTTTGGTTACCGTGACTTTAGGGACGGTCAGCGGGAGGTGATAGAACGTGTCTGCGGCGGGCAAGATTGCTTAGTGATCATGCCGACGGGCGGCGGTAAGAGTCTGTGTTATCAGTTACCTGCCTTGATGATGAATGGCATCACTATTGTCGTATCTCCATTGATTTCTTTGATGAAAGATCAAGTCGATAGCTTGTTGCAAACCGGTGTTGCGGCGGCTTATCTCAATTCTTCATTGCCGCGAGAGCAGAGCGCCGAAGTATTAAGGCAGCTGCGCCACGGTGAGTTAAAACTGCTTTATGTGTCACCTGAGCGTTTATTAACCGCTGATTTTATTGAGCGAATGCAGTCGCTCCAGCTGGCGATGTTTGCCATCGATGAGGCGCATTGTATTAGCCAGTGGGGTCATGATTTCCGCCCTGAATATGCGGCGCTCGGCCAGTTAAAGCAACTCTTCCCCTATGTGCCTATGATGGCGCTGACAGCAACGGCGGATCAGGCGACTCGGCAGAGTATTTGCGAGCGACTTGGGATTGACCCGTTCCGTTTACTCTCTAGTTTCGACAGGCCTAATATTCGCTACACAGTGGCGGAAAAGCTCAATGCTGCGAATCAGTTACGGCATTTTTTAACCCATCAAAATGGCACCAACGGGATTATTTACTGTAGTAGTCGTCGCCGTGTCGACGAGGTTGCCGATCGTTTATGTCTGCAAGGCTTTAATGCTAAGGCCTATCATGCGGGAATGACGCAGGAAGACCGTGGCGCAGTGCAAGATAGTTTCCTTAAAGATCAAATCGATATCGTTGTCGCCACTGTGGCTTTCGGTATGGGGATCAATAAATCGAATGTGCGCTTTGTGGTGCATTACGATATTCCTAAAAGTATCGAAGCCTATTATCAGGAAACGGGCCGAGCCGGCCGTGATGGGCTTGATGCCGAGGCCTTTATGTTGTTTGATCCTGCCGATATTGGCCGGGTGCGACATTTGATTGAACAGTCTGAGCCCGGGCCGCAGCAGCAAGTCGAATTCCATAAACTCAATACCATGGCGGCGTTTGCTGAGGCGCAAACCTGCCGTCGCCAAGTGTTGCTGCATTACTTTGATGAGAGCGCACTAGAGCCCTGTGGCAACTGCGATATTTGCCTCGATCCGCCTAAGCGTTATAACGGCACCGAAGATGCACAAAAGGTGTTGTCATGTATTTTCCGGTTAGGGCAGCGTTTTGGTATTAATCACTTGATTGAAGTGTTGCGCGGCTCGAAAGGCGCCCCGATTGTTGACCGAGGCCATGACAAACTCACGACTTGGGGGATTGGTAAAGACAAGAGCCATGAGTATTGGTTGAGCGTGATCCGTCAATTGATCCACTTGGGACTGGCGAGTCAGGATGTGACGCGAGGTTCATCTATAACCTTAAACCCATCGGCACGACCTGTACTCAAAGGTGAGGTGGCGTTAATGCTCGCCGAACCTCGCATTCAGTTAACGACCACAAAACGTAAGGTGAGCCAGTCTAAGGCGCCGCTGAATTACGACCGTAAGCTGTTCGCGCGACTCAAGTTACTGCGAAGAACCATAGCTGAGCAGCAGGATGTGCCGCCGTATTTAGTATTTAACGATGCGACGCTGGCGGAAATGGCGGCCATGATGCCGACCAGTGCAGGGGAAATGCTCGCCGTTAACGGGGTAGGCGAGCGTAAACTGAGTCGTTTCGGCGACGCTTTTCTCGATGAAATCGCGGCTTATTTAGCGGGAGAATAATGGTTTGGATTATTCTCACTGATTTTAACCTTGCCCAATTGATTGATACTGGCGCGCTTAATTAAAGACTCTAAGGTATCAAACTGTTGCATTGCCGCGATACCAATATTGACCTTGCTTGAACCCTGCCAAGGCTGAATGCAAGCAACCAACTGACTAACGACTCTTTTAGCACCAGTTGCCGAGGTATGCGGCAGGATAATGACAATTTCATCCATCGAATATCGGATTAACTTATCTTGCTCCCGTAGTCTGTGTTGTAGCTCATCCTGTAAGAGAGGTAGGTCAACTTGACGGATCTGACTCGCATTAAACAATAATAAAGACAGTGGGTAATTACCTTGTTTGGCACTGTTTAATGCTGATGTGACTTGTTGGAGCAGCGTTTCCGCAGGTTCATTACCTTCAATATGTGGGGCACGATTATTCTGTTTATCAATCAAATACCAAATAGCTCCGCCCAATAATGCCATTGCGATTAAGAACAGTGTGCTATAGGCCCAATCGACATTTAGCTCTTGTAGGATTGAATCTTTTTCTAGCGCAGTGCTATTTGGCTCCTGCTGCAGATCTTGTTGATTTAGACGTGCCTTAAACTGCAATATCCGAGCATTATTCATCGCTTGATTGGTGAGCTCGGCCGCTCGATAACGTTTGAGTAAGAAAGAATAGGCCTGTTTAAAATCCCCTTTTTCTAAGTAGTGATCGCTCATGATCCCGTAAAATCCTTTGAGATCAGAATACTGTTTTAGATTTTCAGCTTGCTCAATTGCGTGATTCATGAGGATTAAAGCGGCATCTTCTTGATGCTGAGCAAAACGAATTTGGGCGAGTAGGCGAGTTGAACGCATTGTCGCTAATTGTTGATTTTGTTTTTTAAACGTATTAATCGCGATAGAAAGATATTCTTCGGCATTATCAATGCGGCCTTTATCGAGCGCGATTGAGGCCAAAATGGCATAACTGTAGGCGAGTTCAAGTGGCGAACCGAGCTCAGGTAAAAGCGCTTTAGCTTGTTGTTCGAGTTTATCACTGTAATCAAACTCTTGATTATCAAGCGCTATCCGAGCTGCATTGCGTAAAATAAAGTGTAAAACTTTCCCTTTTGCATCGGCACTTTGTATACCTAAGTTGGTGTAATACATGGCTTGGGGGAAATCATGGGTGGCATAAAGTAAATTTCCCATCGCGGCATACACATAGGCCTGTGGTGGCCAAATCCAATTTTGGGTTTGAGCATGAATATCCGGATAAATATCAATCGCGAGGCGTAAATCTTCGATAGCAGAAGAGAAGTTGTCAGTGTCAGTATCGAGTTGGCCACGTAAGCGTAAAGCATCGACTAAGGCTTGTGGTTGCTGGTAACGTCGCGCGAGGTTAATGGCTGAATCAAGCAAGGGCAGCGCATTTTGGATATTGTTATAGCTAAGGTTGGCATCGGCTTGGCAAATCAAAAAGTAAGGTCGTACTTGATCTAGCTTAAGTTGTTTAGCGTTTGCTTCGCCTAATTGAGCGACGTTGATAGCGGCTTCATTTTCCCCTATTTGTAGTAGGTTTTGGCATTTCAACACACTTAATCTGAGTCGATTGATATCTGAGCTTGCACTGGTCGCAAATTGTTTTTCTAACGCTGTTATTTGAGTGAGTGCTTTACTGGGATATTGGTAGACGAGTTCAGTGAGTTCATCTAATTGGTCTATAGCACTGGCCCCAAAGGGAAACAGCCATAACAACAGGCTCAGTACCAAGACGCGAAAATCCATTTTGTGCTCCATATAAAATGCGTAAGTTCTAATATCCCTAATCACTAAGGCGGGATTATAACTTTTCTTAATCGTTTTTTGCATAAAAAACTATTTTTTTCTAAGGGGAATAAGTTAACACATCCCAGTGATTTCTGAATCCAAACAGCTGGTTAATTCTGTGGAATCGATCACTTATTTGGGGATGAAACTCACAGTTATTAGCCTTAAGACAGGTTGAATGAGTGGAACATGAAAAAATTAGGGTTGACACTATCGGCTAGGCAAGTTAAATATTAACCGTCCTCAATAATTTAAACAGAATAAATATACAGATTAAATGAATATTATTAGCCGCAAACTCGACCTCCTCCTTCTCTCTCTCGCGGTTTATACGCGGAGGTCTTAGTGTTGCACGCTCGATAAAGAGGCAAAGCATTCACAAACCCCGCACCGATGTTGCGGGGTTTTTTGTATCTGAATACGGCAAAAATTAACTAACGAACGGTGATGTTCCATGGAGAAGCGAGATGTCTAACAGAGTCATAATATTTGATACTACCTTGCGTGATGGTGAGCAGGCGTTAGCCGCAAGTTTGTCGGTCAAAGAAAAGCTACAGATCGCCATGGCGCTGGAACGTCTGGGTGTGGATGTGATGGAAGTGGGTTTTCCGGTTTCTTCGCCCGGTGATTTTGAGTCAGTGCAGACCATAGCGCGTACCATCAAAAATAGCCGCGTTTGTGCCTTATCCCGCGCATTGGAAAAGGACATAGATGCTGCGGCGCAGGCCTTGTCTGTCGCTAATCAATTTCGTATCCATACCTTTATCTCGACCTCGACTATTCACGTTGAGAGCAAGTTGAAGCGTTCTTTCGATCAAGTGTTAGAAATGGCCGTGGGCGCAGTGAAGTATGCCCGCCGTTTTACTGATGACGTGGAGTTTTCCTGTGAGGATGCGGGGCGTACGCCCATCGATAATCTATGTCGCATGGTAGAGGCCGCCATTTGTGCGGGCGCACGCACCATTAATATTCCCGATACGGTCGGTTATACAGTGCCCAGCGAGTTTGGCAATATCATTCAGACTTTGTTTAATCGGGTGCCGAATATCGACCAAGCGGTGATCTCAGTGCATTGCCACGATGACTTAGGTTTATCTGTGGCTAACTCGATTACCGCTGTACAGCACGGTGCGCGTCAAATTGAATGTACCATCAATGGCATAGGTGAGCGTGCGGGTAACTGTTCACTGGAAGAGATCGCTATGATCTTAGCGACGCGTAAGGGCATGTTAGGGTTAGAAACGGGCATTAATGCCAAAGAAATTCACCGTACTTCTAATTTAGTCAGCCAGTTATGCAATATGCCAGTGCAGGCGAACAAGGCGATTGTCGGTGCCAATGCCTTTACCCATTCGTCGGGCATCCATCAGGATGGCATGTTAAAAGCACAAAATACCTATGAAATCATGACGCCAGAAAGCATAGGTTTGAATCGCAACAACTTGAATATGACCTCGCGCTCGGGTCGCCATGTGATCAAGCATCGCATGGAAGAAATGGGCTATAGCGAGCACGATTACAATATGGATACTCTGTATGAAGAGTTTCTAAAATTGGCGGATAAAAAAGGCCAAGTATTTGATTATGATTTAGAAGCCTTAGCCTTTATGGAAGCACAGGCCGAAGAAGACAATCACTATCAATTGCAGCAATTAGTGGTGCAGTCTGACTCAACTGAAGGCGTTGCTACGGCGACTGTGCGTATCGAAGTGGGCGGCGAAATTAAAACCGAAGCCGCAACCGGTAATGGTCCTGTTGATGCTGCCTATAACGCGATTGCCCGCGCAACCGATCGTCGAATCGATATCATCAGCTATAAGTTAGGTGCTAAGGGCGTAGGTCAAAATGCCTTAGGTCAAGTCGACATTACCGCGGTTTACCACGAGCAAAACTTTCACGGCGTAGGTTTGGCAACCGATGTGGTTGAAGCCTCGGCACGCGCTTTAGTGCATGTGATGAACTTAACGTGCCGCGCAGACAAGGTTGCCGATTACAAACAAAGCATGCAAAAAAACCGAGAGCTAGGCGGCGTCTAGTCGCTAAAAGCATCCAAAGAATAGTAAGGTCGAGCATAAAGCATTTACATTTAAAGGAGTTGGCTGGCGTATGAGTTATCAAATAGCAGTATTAGCAGGGGATGGGATCGGTCCTGAAGTGATGGCAGAGGCGCGTAAAGTGCTGCGCGAGGTTGAAGCGCGTTTCGATTTGAGTATCGAATACACTGAATTCGATGTGGGCGGTATTGCCATCGATAACCACGGTTGCCCACTACCCGATGCCACGCTAAAGGGCTGTGAAGCGGCTGATGCGATCCTATTTGGCTCGGTAGGCGGTCCTAAGTGGGAAAAGTTACCGCCAAATGAGCAACCTGAGCGCGGCGCGCTATTGCCTCTGCGTGGTCACTTCGAACTGTTTTGTAATCTGCGCCCAGCTAAATTGCATTATGGCTTAGAACATATGTCACCGCTGCGTAGCGATATTTCCGCCCGTGGCTTTGATGTCTTATGTGTACGCGAGTTAACCGGCGGCATTTATTTTGGTAAGCCAAAGGGTCGTCAAGGCGAAGGCGAAAATGAAGAAGCCTTCGATACCATGCGCTATAGCCGCCGCGAAATTAGCCGTATCGCCCGCATCGCCTTCGAAGCCGCCCGTGGTCGCCGTAAAAAAGTGACCTCAGTGGATAAAGCTAATGTGCTCGCCTGTTCAGTGTTATGGCGCCAAGTGGTTGAAGAAGTCGCGGTAGATTTCCCCGATGTCGAGCTTGAACACATCTATATCGATAATGCGACCATGCAGTTGCTACGTCGTCCCGATGAGTTCGATGTGATGCTATGTTCTAACCTGTTCGGCGACATTTTATCCGACGAAATCGCCATGTTAACGGGTTCTATGGGCTTGTTGTCATCGGCGAGCATGAACAGCACTGGCTTTGGTTTATTTGAACCAGCGGGTGGCAGTGCGCCAGATATCGCGGGCAAAGGCATTGCAAACCCTATCGCCCAAATTCTGTCGGCGGCCTTAATGTTGCGTCACAGCTTAAAGCAAGAAGAAGCCGCGTGTGCGATTGAGCGTGCCGTAAGTAAAGCATTAAATTCTGGCTACTTAACCAGTGAGCTATTGAGCAGCGACAAGCGTAGCAAAGCTAAATCAACCGCCGAGATGGGTGACTTTATCGCCAATGCTATAAAGGAAGGTGTGTAATGACGACTGTGCCAAAAAACGCGGTGGCAAAAACGCTGTATCAAAAAGTATGGGATGCCCACGTTGTAGCGACTCCTGAAGGTGAAGCGCCGATCATTTATGTCGACAGACATTTAGTCCATGAAGTGACTTCTCCCCAAGCATTCAGTGGCTTAAAAGTGGCGGGCCGCAAACTGCGTGCACCGGAAAAAACCTTTGCTACTATGGATCACAACACTTCGACCCGTAGCGCCAGCTTGGATGCGCTAAGCCCGATGGCACGCACTCAGGTTGAAACCCTAGCGCAAAACTGTAAAGACTTTGGCGTGCGTTTATATGACATTCACCATCCTAATCAAGGGATTGTGCATGTAATGGGGCCAGAGTTAGGGATTACCTTACCCGGCACTGTGATTGTCTGTGGTGATTCCCATACCGCGACCCATGGCGCCTTTGGGGCGCTGGCGTTTGGCATTGGCACATCTGAAGTTGAGCACGTTTTAGCGACGCAAACTCTGCGTCAGCTAAAAGCTAAGACCATGAAGATTGAAGTGCGTGGTCATGTCACCGATGGCGTGACCGCCAAAGATATCGTACTCGCTATTATTGGCAAAATCGGCATGGATGGTGGCACGGGTTATGTGGTGGAGTTCTGTGGTGAGGCGATTGAAGCCCTGTCGATGGAAGGCCGCATGACAGTGTGCAACATGGCAATTGAGATGGGCGCTAAGGCGGGAATGGTCGCGCCGGATCAAACCACTTTCGACTATTTAGCAGGCCGTGAATTTGCACCTAAGGGCGAGGATTGGGCAGAGGCTGTCGCTTACTGGAAAGCCATTAAAACCGATGACGGCGCGGTGTTTGATGCTGTCGTTGAGTTAGATGCCGCCGATATTGCGCCACAATTGACTTGGGGTACAAACCCTGGCCAAGTCGTAGCGATCGATGGAAAAGTGCCAAATCCTATTGATGAAGTAAATCCAAGTACCCGAGCTAGTATGGAAAAGGCCCTAGAATATATTGGCCTGAGTGCGGGTACGCCTATGACAGACATCAGTATCAACAAAGTATTTATCGGTTCTTGTACTAATTCTCGGATTGAAGATTTACGCAGCGCTGCCGTGCATGCTAAAGGTCGTAAAGTCGCGAACGGTGTCACTGCGATTGTCGTACCTGGTTCTGGTCAAGTGAAAGCCCAAGCCGAAGCCGAAGGCTTAGATAAAATCTTTATCGAAGCCGGGTTTGAGTGGCGTTTACCGGGTTGTTCTATGTGTTTAGCGATGAACGATGACAGATTAGAGGCGGGCGATCGCTGTGCCTCGACCAGTAATCGTAATTTCGAAGGTCGCCAAGGCCGTGGCAGTCGCACCCATTTAGTGAGCCCGGCAATGGCCGCCGCCGCTGCGGTGGCTGGGCATTTTGTCGATATTCGTAAACCTTACTAATTACCGTAAACCCAAGAGGAGAAGTTAATGCAACCTTTTACGACCCATACCGGGCTTGCGGTCATGATCGACAGCACCAATATCGATACGGATCAGATCATTCCGAAACAGTTTTTGTCTAAGGTGACGCGCGATGGTTTTGGGGTGCACTTATTTCATGACTGGCGTTATTTAGATGATGCGGGCGATGTGCCCAATCCTGAGTTTTCATTGAACCAGTCTCGTTATAAAGGCGCTTCAATTCTTTTGTCGCAGGAAAACTTTGGTTGTGGTTCAAGCCGTGAACATGCGCCTTGGGCGCTGGCAGACTTTGGTTTGCGCGCTATTATAGCGCCGAGTTTTGCCGACATTTTTTACGGCAACTCAATCAATAATGGCCTATTGCCTGTGGCGTTAACCCATGCGCAGGTGCGTCAGTTGATGGACGAAGTGGCGGCAGAAGAAGGCGCGCAAATCACGGTTGATCTCACCAGCTGTAAAGTGATTGCACCGTCAGGTGCTGAGTTTAGTTTTACGCTGGCAGAGTCGGCGAGACATAAGTTACTCAATGGGTTAGATGCTATTGGGCTGACCTTGTCCCATGCTGCGCAAATCAGTCAGTACGAAACTCAAATCCAAGGTTGGCGCCGCTAAACTTTCAGCGCACATTTGTACTCGTGTTGAGTCTATATTTAAGCGCCTAGGTTAATACCTAGGCGTTTTTGTTTTAAATCTCAAAACACTCTTAATTTAATTAATTGTATTTTAAAGCATAAATTTTTATTGTCGTTTTGATACTAGAAAATTTTATTCTCTGCAGTGATTTATGCTGTATTTGTCGAGTTTAAATGATTTACAGGTGTTCCAAAGTTTTAATTTTTTATCTTATTGTTTAATATTGGTATTTGTTTGGTTCATAATTTGAATCTCACGACTGTCGTGAATGATTTTTGAGTGTTTAAAGGTCGTTTTTTGTTTTAATGGTGACATGCGTCACTAAATCTGTTTTAAAGTCGCATCTCTTTAGAGTTTTTGTCTGTTTTATCTCCTTTGGTTGCAAACATCTTCTGCATAAGTAAACTGCTGCGCATTCAATATGGAGTGTTTGCTCTATTTTGCCTGAACGCCACAGTACTCATCTAAGTAGTACAGATAACAATAATATGATTAGAGAATAACAATGCAAAAACGTCTTCTGACTTTGGCTGTCACTGCAGCCTTGTTAAGTTCAACGACTCAACTCCATGCCGCGGGTTTTCAACTTGCGGAATACTCTGCTACAGGTTTAGGTCGCGCCTTTGCGGGTGAAGCCGCTATGGCGGATAACGCTTCGGCTCAAGGTCGAAATCCTGCAATGCTCACTTATTTAGAAGGACGTCAGTTGTCCGCGGGTGGCATTTACGTAATGCCAAACGTCGATGTGACAGGTGATGTCAGCCTTAGCTCACCGTTAATTGGTCCTAATCCTGTAGTTATGAAAGGTGGCGACGCACTAGATGTGGCCGATGACGCACTCGTGCCAAATTTTTATTATTCAAATCAGCTAAATGATCAATGGACTTGGGGCCTAGCGGTAAACTCTAATTATGGTCTAGCCACTGAATTACCCGCGACCCACGCAGCGGCTATTTTTGGTAACAAGACTTCGGTTACGACCGTTGAATTTAATCCAAACATCGCTTATCGCATCAATGATGCTGTTAGCGTAGGTGCTGGTGTACGTATCGTTTATGGTGAAGGCGAAATCGGTGCCTCATTACCAGGTTGGGTTGATGGTATCAAACCTGCTCTGCCGGCTCCTGTGCAGGCTGTGTTACCTCCAGGTGGCACTGAGCTGAAAAGCATGAAGGGTGATGATGTGGGTTATGGCTGGCAGTTAGGTGCAAGCTGGCAAATTAATCCGGCTCACCGTTTGGGTTTTGCTTATCACAGCGGCGTGCAACTGGACTTGGATGGTCATGCCTCAGGTGTGCTGTACACTGGCGGCCAAGATGTGTCTATTGAAGGTTATTTACCGCTTGAATTGCCCGCTTTTGCAGAGATAGCTTCCCATCACCAATTGACCGATAACTGGGCCATGCATGCGAGTGTGAACTGGACAGATTGGAGCGTATTCGATCAACTAGTGGCTTATTTCCCTGGTGAAGTTAAACCTAAGGGCGGTTTAGAGTCTGATTTAGTTAAAGAAGAGCACTTCGAAGATAACTGGCGCTTCGCGCTAGGGACGACTTATCAAGTGAATAACGACTGGTTAGTGCGTGCCGGTGTTGCTTTAGATAAAACGGCGGCAAATGACGAGTGGCGCACAACCACAATTCCAGACTCTGACCGTCTGTGGTTCTCTGTCGGCGCAGGTTATCAGGCAACTAAGAACCTGAACGTTGATTTTGCTGTGACTTATATTAAAGCGACTGGCGATGCGCCAATCAACGAACAGCAAAACCTATTGAACCTCGCGACTGTTAACTTTAACGGTGAAGCAAGCGGTGATGTATGGCTTGCGGGTATCCAAATGAGCTACAAGATGTAATTTCAGCATGTTAAAAAAAGCCCTGAATCTTCAGGGCTTTTTTATGGCTATAGCATGGTGGCGTTATCTTGTTTTACGGCTTGCTTGCTGGTCACGGCGGTAAATTCCGAATATATTCACTGCATAAGTCGGTGGATCATGTTAATTCTCGCCAGCATAAAAAGGCGGCGGAGAGTTCAGATAGGATAGTAGCGTGCAGAAAAAATACGTGGTGGCCTTAGATCAAGGCACGACCAGCTCAAGGGCGATAGTGTTCGATCACGACGCAAACATTGTCAGCGTGTCCCAGCGGGAATTTACCCAGTTGTACCCTAATCCGGGTTGGGTCGAGCATGATCCCATGGAGATTTGGGCAAGCCAAAGTTCAGTGTTAATTGAAGTATTGGCGCGTGCGGGTATTCACAGTGATGAAGTGGCCGCCATTGGCATTACCAATCAGCGGGAAACAACTGTTATATGGGAGAAGGCCACAGGTAAACCTATTTATAACGCGATTGTGTGGCAGTGCCGCCGCAGCGCTGAGATTTGTGAGCAACTCAAAGCTCAAGGGTTAGAAGAATATGTGCGTGAGAATACCGGTTTATTACTCGACCCTTATTTTTCAGGCACTAAGATCAAGTGGATTCTAGATAATGTGCCCAATGCCCGTGAGCAAGCCGAGCGTGGTGAGTTGTTGTTCGGCACTATCGATACTTGGCTCGTGTGGAAGTTAACCGAGGGCAAGGTGCATGTTACCGATCCCACCAATGCTGCCCGCACTCTACTATTCAATATCCATAGCCTGACTTGGGATAATAAGTTACTCGAAGCCTTAGATATTCCCTTGTCTATGTTGCCTGACGTTAAACCTTCCTGCAGCGTGTATGGTACAACACGGATTGCTGGCGAAGGCAGTGAAATCCAAGTCGCAGGGATGGCAGGCGACCAACAAGCGGCGCTTTTTGGTCAGTTATGTGTCGAGCCCGGCATGGCGAAGAATACCTACGGCACTGGTTGTTTTTTATTGATGAATACAGGGACAAAAGCGGTGCGCTCAGACCATGGCTTATTGACTACAGTTGCCGTGGGGCCTAAGGGTGAAGTGAACTATGCCCTCGAAGGTTCAGTCTTTATGGGCGGTGCGACCATTCAATGGCTGCGAGATGAACTGGGGCTTATTCGTGACGCCAGTGATACTGAGTACTTTGCCTCTAAGGTCGCCGATACTAATGGCGTGTATCTGGTGCCCGCTTTTGTGGGACTCGGTGCGCCCTATTGGGATCCCAATGCCCGTGGTGCGCTATTTGGTCTGACACGCGGGGCGAATCGTAATCATATTATTCGGGCGGCGTTAGAATCCATCGCTTACCAGAGTAAAGATTTACTTGATGCCATGATCAAAGACAGTGGCGTCAGCCTTAAGCGTTTAAAGGTGGATGGCGGCGCGGTCGCTAATGATTTTTTGATGCAATTTCAAGCCGACATTACCGATGTCGAAGTGTTAAGGCCAAGCGTTTGTGAGACAACCGCTTTGGGTGCGGCATTTTTAGCTGGGTTGGCCGTGGGCTTTTGGGAGAGTGTGATAGAGCTTGAGCACAAAGCCTGTATCGATAAGCATTTTATCCCTAATATCGATGCCCAGACTCGAGTACAGCTATACACTGGTTGGCAGGACGCGGTGGCCAGAACTCGAACTTAAACAATACGCCTTGAGGCGGCATTGGTTTGAGATAAAACTTAATTTGAGGTATCGCATGATTCGAAATCTGGCCTGATTTCAGGCATGCTCGATAGTGCTGCTAAAAAGAGGCTAATAAAAAGGCGCTAATCCAATGGGATTGCGCCTTTTCCGTTTTATATCAGTACGGATTTATACTTCTACATCAATGATATGTTGGCTCGGTGGCTTTTTGATTTCTGCGGAATCATCGGTCACTTCAAGTACGACACCTTCTTTTAGTTTTAGCGTTTCGGTTTCATCCGATGCACGGCGTTTCTTATTTTTATTGTTATCTGATTCTTTGCGTCTTTCCCTGACTTTAGTATTGCGGCTTTCTAACGCTGGAGGTAACTGCGACTGCGGTGTTTCATGGCTATCGGGGGCATTTGCGCTTGCACTGCTGACTTGGTCAACAACCCGTTTAGGGTGAAACACGGCTTTTACTGGCTGTGCCAGCATGGCATAAATGCTATCCAATCCACTCATAACGCCTCCTTGTTATTACACCTCTTAATATGATATCGGCTGAAGTAGGTCAATATTTAGACTATACGCCGTTTAACTTGTTAAGGCGAATAGGGCGAGCTATTAGGTAGCTAGTGCGGGTATAAGGTGAATGTATAGGGAGAAAGTGGTTCTTTTGGTGGATTTTACGTGGGATTTTTGATCTTTCTCGCAATCGCGACATTAATATTCAGCCATTAGTAAAAAGATGAACGTCTTTATTTGGAATGAAAATTTAGATTTTTATGCTGATTTCAACTCTTTTTTGACTGTCGAATAAGGATGGACGTAAGTTTGTTTTGTTGCGTTTTTGAGTTTGACGTTATTTCTCGACCCGTAAAATCCCACAAATACAGAAATAATTCCCCATTTTTTTCATCGCAAGCACCTGAAAGCAAAAGGTTGCTGAATATATCGGCGCTATTTATTCCTGTTGTTTCCTCTGTTTAGTCAATCTCTAATGGTTTTTCTTGTCAAAAGTTTGTCGCGAGGTTAAGTGCTCAACATGCGGCTAACCCGCTTGCCGACTGGATTTATAAAAGGATCCCATCCCTTGACAATGCTTGTCGACTGTCCCTAAACTTAGCAGTTGTGGGAAATAGTGGATATTTGTGGATCAAAAATCAAAGGATAGGATGAATTAGCGTGTTTCGTGGAGCCAGTGCTATCAACTTAGATACAAAGGGACGGATCGCTATTCCAGTGCGATACCGCGAACCTTTGCAGCTTGAGCACCAAGGCCGCATCGTGATTACCGTCGATATCCAATCCGCCTGTTTACTCTTGTATCCCATTCACGAATGGGAATTGATCGAAGCTAAGTTGTTGAAGCTTTCAGATACCGATAAAACCCAGAGATCTTTAAAACGCCTGTTACTCGGCTACGCCCACGAAGTGGAGCTCGACAGTAATGGGCGCATATTACTGCCGCCACCGTTAAGGCAATATGCCAATTTAGATAAGCGCATCATGCTGGTGGGGCAATTGAATAAATTTGAGCTGTGGGATGAGCAATCTTGGCTGCAGCAAATTGATGAATGTCAGGAAACGATTCGAAGTGAGGATCTCGTTAATAATGAGCGCCTCGCGGATTTTTCACTTTAACGAGTCGTGATAACTAAATAAGAAGAGAGTAATGAGTCAAGAATTTGCCCATTTATCCGTACTGCTAGCAGAAACGGTTGGCGGTTTAAACATCAAAGACGATGGCATCTATATCGATGGCACGTTCGGCCGCGGTGGTCATTCAAGACAAGTATTACAACAACTCGGTGAACATGGTCGATTGATCGCCATCGATCGTGATCCTCAAGCGATTGAAGCGGCCAAACAATTTGCTGACGATCCACGCTTTCAAATCGTGCATGGTGGCTTTGGCCAATTAGCCGATTACGTTGAAGAGCTTGGGCTTGTGGGCAAAATAGATGGCGTATTACTCGATTTAGGTGTGTCTTCACCTCAGCTCGACGATGCCGAACGTGGCTTTAGTTTTATGCGTGATGGCCCACTCGATATGCGTATGGATAACAGTCAAGGCCAAACGGCTGCGCAATGGTTGGCTCGTGCCGAAATTGAAGATATGGCTTGGGTATTTAAAACCTACGGTGAAGAGAAAAATGCTCGCCATATTGCCCGTTGTATTGCTGCCGACCGTGAGAAAACGCCTTTTTTACGTACCAAAGATTTAGCCGATTTAATTGCGCGTATCACTAAAAATAAAGAACGTAATAAGCACCCTGCGACTCGGGTGTTTCAAGCAATCCGCATTTATATCAATAGTGAATTAGATCAAATTGATCAGGCACTTGAAGGAGCCGTCAATGTGCTCGCACCCCAAGGACGCTTGTCGGTCATCAGTTTCCATTCTTTAGAAGATCGTATCGTGAAGCGTTTTATTCGTCGTCATAGCCAAGGCGAAAGTGTGCCGCACGGTTTTCCGGTTACTGAAGATCAAATTAACAAGTCACGTAAGTTACGTGCCGTGGGCAAGGCGATTATGCCATCCGACGAAGAAATCGAACGCAATGCCAGAGCTCGCAGCTCAGTGTTACGCATTGCCGAGCGTTTAGATTACTAAGGGGCGCACTGTGAGTAAGCCCTCGATTAATCTGCCACGGATCGTTTTACATGATTTATGGCTGCACAAATGGATCTTGTTATTAGCCTTGCTTGTGCTGAGTAATGCGGTTGCCGTGGTTTATGGCAGCCATGTTAGCCGTCAACTGACAACCCAGTGGGACCAGTTACTGCAGGAGCGAGATAGATTAGATATTGAGTGGCGCAATTTATTATTAGAAGAGCAATCGCAGACTGAGCACAGTCGTATTACGCGTATTGCCTCTAAGGAACTCAACATGAGTCGTCCGTTACCCAGCGAAGAAGTTGTGGTAAAGGTGCCGTGAGTATAGGGAAGATATGACTAGGCAAGCGAAAATCAAACGGGTAAGCAAACCGCAAAAACCTCAATTGATCCACTGGCGTTTATACGTAGTGGTCGGGTTTGTGTGTGCGTTGTTTTGCAGCCTAGTGGGACGCGCAGCTTACATTCAAATTATCGAGCCCGACAAATTACGTCACGAAAGTGACATGCGAACATTGCGGACCACAAGTCGTGAAGTGCAGCGTGGCTTGATCACCGACCGTAATGGCGACATGCTGGCCGTGAGCGTACCTGTACGAGCCGTCTGGGCCGATCCAAAACAAGTCAATGATAGTAATGGTTTTGCCGATATGCGCCGCTGGCAAGCCTTAGCCGATGTGTTGCATGAGCCCCTCGAAGATTTGTTAGAGCGAGTGCGCAGTAACCCCACTAAACGCTTCACCTACTTGAAACGCCAAATTACCCCTGCGGTTGCGGACTATATTACTCAGCTTAAATTACCCGGTGTATTTCTAAAGTCCGAATCTCGCCGCTATTATCCTGGTGGTGAAATCACAGCTCAGTTAATCGGCATCACTAACATAGATGATGTTGGGATTGAAGGTGTTGAAAATGCTTACAATAGTTGGTTAACAGGTACGCCTTCCAAACAAAAAGTGCGTAAGTCACGCGATGGTCATGTCGTCGAGCGTCTGGATATAGTGCAGGAAGGTGAGAGCCCTAACGATCTCGTGCTGAGTATCGATCATAGGATCCAACAATTAGCCTATCGCGAACTAAAACGCACCACTGAGATGAACCAAGCGACTTCGGGTTCGATTGTCGTCCTCGACATTCACACGGGTGAAGTCTTGGCAATGGTGAATACGCCTTCGTATAACCCCAATGCGCGCGACAATCTGCAAACCTTCAGAATGCGTAACCGTGCTATGACAGATACCTTTGAGCCGGGTTCGACCATTAAGCCATTTGTGGTTGCCGCAGCGCTTGAAGCTGGCACAGTTAAATCGACCGATATTATTGCCACTTCACCGGGTTGGATGCGTTTAGGTGGTCGCCAAGTACGTGACCCCGCCAACTACGGCGATATGAGTTTGGCGCGTATTTTGGCTAAATCCAGTAACGTCGGCATCAGTAAATTGGCTTTGTCTATTCCGGTGCAGCAGTTACTCGGCACCTATCAATCTATGGGACTTGGCAGTTTTTCGGGAATTAACCTCACGGGTGAAAGCGCTGGCTTGATTCAAGATCGCCACCGTTGGTCAGACTTTGAACGTGCCACCTTGTCGTTTGGTTACGGCTTAACGGCAACAACACTTCAACTTGCGCGCATGTATGCCACCTTAGGCAATGGCGGCACTTTGTTTCCAGTCTCGATAATGAAACTGAAAAAGCCACCTGTCGGTGAGCGAGTCATTTCTGAAAATGTGGCCCACGATGTAATGCAAATGCTGGTCGGTGTAACGGAAAAAGGCGGCACTGGCACTTTAGCGCACATCGATGGTTATCCAGTTGCAGGTAAGTCTGGCACAAGTCGTAAGGCAGTTGCTGGTGGTTATGGTGATGATTATGTTGCTTTATTTGCGGGTGTTGCTCCTGCGAATAATCCTAGATTAGCGATAGTGGTGGTAGTGAATGAGCCTAAGGGCGATCTCTATTATGGTGGTTCAGTGGCGGGGCCTGCATTTGCCAAAGTCATGTCTGGCGCACTGCAAATGTTAAACGTTGAACCCATTACCGATAAAGAACAAGTGCAATTGGCGGGAATAGCCGCTGGGAGAGCAGAATGATGTTATTACGGGATTTGCTAGCGCCTTGGCTACATTATGCTGGCGCGCAGTCCTTCAATGATCTGACCTTAGATAGCCGCGCAATACGTCGCGGCGATGTGTTTTTGGCGCTGCCAGGACATAAGGTCGATGGCAGACAGTTTATTGAAAAAGCCTTAGATTTAGGTGCTGCAGGCGTATTAGTTCACACGGATGATGCTGACCAACATGGCAAAGTGTTGCTGGGCGATAATGCCGAGTACGGTGTGCAGATTTATTTCTTTCAGTTAAGTCGTCAGGTATCGGCAATTGCCGCCCAGCGTTATCCCTTAGCGCACAAGTCTGCCGTTATGCCATCCCTTGGGGTTATCGGTATTACTGGAACTAACGGTAAAACCTCTACGAGTCAACTCATTGCACAACTGGTAACTTCATTGGGGCGCAAAGCCGCCGTCATGGGCACCCTTGGCAATGGTCTCTGGGGCGAGCTTGTTGATAGTGGTAACACTACAGCCGATGCGATTACCTTAATGCGTCAGTTGCATGAGTTTGAAGCCCAAGGCGCGAACGTCTGCGCCATGGAAGTGTCGAGTCACGGCTTAGTGCAAGGCCGGGTCGACGCAGTACCATTTGATGTTGCCGTGTTCACTAATCTGACGCGCGATCACCTCGATTACCACGGCGATATGGAAAGCTATGCCGCCGCTAAACAAAGCCTATTTCGTTTCAGCACTTTAGGTCACGGTTTATTGAATCTCGACGATGCAGTTGGCGCCTCTTGGTTGACTGAGCTTAAGCCTGTGCCTGCGCAGATTTGGGGTTTTAGTATTGAAGGTCATCAAGGTGCGGCTTTTTATACCAAAAATGCCAAGTTTGACGATCAAGGTGTCAGTGCAACCTTAGTGTGGCCCGAGGGCGAGACTCAAATCCACTCGCCACTTCTTGGTGCCTTTAATCTCTCTAATTTACTCGCGGCGTTATCGGCCTTGTATCTGCAAGGTTTTGATATGAAAGCGTTAGCCGAGCAGGTGCAATATTTAACGCCCGTTGCAGGTCGTATGGAGCGTTTCACTACAGTGGATAACATCACCTTAGTGGTCGATTATGCCCATACACCCGATGCGATCGAACAAGCGTTAAACGCGCTACGTCGCCATTGTGCCGGTGATTTATGGTGCGTGTTTGGTTGTGGCGGCGACCGTGATAAGGGCAAGCGTCCTTTGATGGGTCAAGCTGCAGAACAGTATGCCGACCGTATTATGGTGACCAGCGACAATGCGCGCAGTGAAGACCCTGCGCAAATTATTACCGATATTATCCAAGGGCTTGCAACACCAGAGCTGGCATTGACTGAGGTTGACCGTATCGCAGCAATTAAAGAGGTTGTGGCATTGGCTAAACCTGGCGATGTGATCTTGCTTGCGGGCAAGGGCCACGAAACTTACCAAGAGGCGGCAGGTGTGCGTCATGATTATGATGAACGCGCCCTGGCACGCCAGTTATCGGAGCAATCAAGATGATCCCTCTTTCTCTCGAGACTCTAAGTCAACACTTAGGCGTGTATCGAGTCGGTGACGACGTCACCATCCAAGATTTAAGCAGTGATAGCCGTAAAATCGGCGCTGCAACCCTGTTTGTTGCCTTAAAGGGTGAGCGCTTTGACGGCCATGATTTTGCAGCAACAGCTATTGCGAACGGCGCAGCGGCGTTAATGGTTGAGCGTGAGTTAGCTTTTGATATCCCGCAGCTCATAGTGGCTGATTGTCAAAAGGCCATGGGTGCGATTGGTGCTTATGTTCGTGACCAGATCAATCCGATTTGTGTTGCTTTGACTGGCTCAAACGGCAAAACCAGCGTGAAGGAAATGATCGCGACCATTCTGTCGGCAAAGCATCAAATCCTCTATACCGCTGGCAATTTTAATAATGAGATTGGTGTGCCGCTCACTTTGCTGCGTTTAACGCCAGAGGATGAGTTTGGGATATTCGAGCTCGGCGCTAACCATAAAGGTGAAATCGATTACACCTCGGGACTCGTGCGTCCAAACGTCGCGCTGGTGAATAACGTCGGCAGCGCCCATTTAGAAGGATTTGGATCGCAAGCGGGTGTCGCACAGGCGAAGTCAGAGATTTTTAATCATCTGCAGGCTGATGGCACTGCCATCATCAATGCCGATGATGCCTTCGCTGATTTTATGAGCGTTAAGGCAAGACCTTATAAGCAACTGAGCTTCTCTCAGCAAGATGGCGCCGCTAAACGTCATATCGACGTGATAGCGACAGGCCATAAGACTAATGCGGATGGTTGCTATCGTTTTATGCTCAATTATTTAGGTGAATCTTGCCAAGTGGTATTGCCGTTGGCGGGTCGTCATCAAGTGAGTAATGCACTCGCCGCTGCAAGTGTTTGTATTGCTTTGGGATTGAGTTTGACTGAAATATCTGAAGGCTTGAGCCAATTAACGCCAGTGAAAGGACGTATGCAGCCGAGTCAATTGGGACGCGTGCGTCTAATCGACGATAGCTATAACGCAAATCCTGTGTCCGTTGGCGCTGCTATCGCTTGGTTAAAGGAAATTTCTGAAAATCGCTGTCTGGTACTGGGAGATTTAGGAGAATTAGGCGACAATGCGCCCCTTTTACACGCTGAACTAGGGCAACTGGCCAAGCAACAGGGGATTGATGCCTTGTTTTGTACCGGAACTTTAAGTCAGCACACGAGCCAAGCTTTCGGTGCGGAGCACTATGACAGTGTGGCGACGTTAGTAGAAAAACTTATAAAGCATATAAACCAGTTGCCGGGACAGGTAACGGTTCTCGTTAAAGGTTCACGTAGCGCCGCCATGGAGCGGGTCGTGGATGGCCTAACAGTAGCCTTCGGGCGTGGGGAGTTAGTGTAAATGCTGGTATATCTGGCCGAGTATTTAACCCGTTTTCATACCGGGTTTAACGTGTTTTCCTATGTGACATTTCGAGCCATTTTAGGCTTATTGACCGCATTGGTTTTTAGCTTATGGTTTGGCCCTAAACTGATTGAACGTTTGCAATTACTGCAAATTGGTCAGGTTGTGCGTAACGATGGTCCAGAATCACATTTTAGTAAGCGTGGCACGCCGACTATGGGTGGCTTGCTGATATTGGCTGCTATTTTCATCAGCGTATTGTTGTGGGGTGATCTGGGTAGCCGCTATGTGTGGGTCATGCTGTTTGTGCTCGGCAGTTTCGGTTTGATCGGTTTTATCGACGATTATCGCAAAGTGGTACGTAAAGACACTAAAGGCTTGATCGCGCGCTGGAAGTACATTCTGCAATCTTTGGCTGCGCTGCTTATTGCTTTTTTTCTGTATGCCACGGCGGCCAATCCAGGCGAAACCCAATTAGTGGTGCCTTTCTTTAAAGACGTGATGCCGCAACTCGGCGCCGTATTTATCGTATTGGCGTATTTCACTATTGTGGGTTCGAGCAATGCGGTGAACTTAACCGACGGCCTCGACGGTTTGGCGATTATGCCGACGGTAATGGTCGCGGCGGCGTTTGCGTTGATTGCTTATTTGTCGGGTCACGCTCAGTTTGCGAATTACTTACATATCCCGCATTTACCCGGTTCGGGTGAGTTAGTGATCGTCTGTACCGCCATTGTCGGTGCGGGTCTGGGCTTTTTGTGGTTCAACACTTACCCTGCGCAAGTCTTCATGGGCGATGTGGGTTCACTGTCATTAGGTGCTGCACTTGGCACGATTGCAGTGCTCGTTCGCCAAGAGATTTTGTTAGTGATCATGGGCGGCGTGTTCGTGATGGAAACTCTGTCGGTGATCCTGCAGGTGGGTTCGTACAAGTTACGTGGACAGCGTATTTTCCGCATGGCGCCGATACACCATCACTATGAGTTAAAAGGTTGGCCTGAACCTCGAGTGATAGTGCGTTTTTGGATTATCTCGATATTCCTCGTCTTACTTGGCTTAGCCACGTTGAAGTTAAGGTAATTGGTTATGCAAAATCAGTATTCACACATAGTGTTAGGTTTAGGGGCAACGGGCTTGTCCGTGGTGCGCTATTTGTGTGGAAAGGGCATTACGCCATTGGTGATGGACAGTCGTCGGCAGCCTCCGGGTGCTGAAACGTTAGCAACGTCTTTTCCTGATGTGAAGCTGATTTCTGGCGGATTCGATTGCCGTTATCTTGTGCAAGCGACGCAGATCATTATTAGTCCCGGCATTGCTACTTATACCCCAGAGGTGCGTGCCGCTGTGGATATGGGCATTGAGGTGATTGGCGATGTGGAGCTATTTGCCCGTGAGATTGCTGACCGTAAACCTTGTGTGATTGGTATTACTGGCTCTAACGGAAAATCGACCGTCACTACGTTGGTGGGCGAGATGGCAAGGGAAGCGGGTATTGCTGTTGCCGTCGGAGGTAATATCGGTGTGCCTGCGCTGGATTTACTGCATGAAAATACGGACTTATTTGTGCTTGAGTTGTCGAGCTTTCAATTGGAAACCACCCACAGTCTTAAGTGTGTGGTGGCGACCTGTTTGAATATCAGCGAAGACCACATGGACAGATACAGTGACATCGATGCCTACCGCGAGGCTAAATTACGCTTATACAAACAAACCCGTGCCGTACTCTTTAATCGTGACGATAAACTGACCGTACCGCCAGAACCAATGAACCAAAACAGTTTTGGTTTAGCGGCGCCAGAAGCGGACGAATGGGGCATCAGCGACAGCAAGATTTATCACGGCAGCAGCGAAATAATGCCGATTACTGAAGTGTCACTGATTGGCAGTCATAACCATGCCAACCTACTTGCGGCGATGGCGCTTGTGGATGTCGTCGGTGTCGATAAGCACGTTATGGCAAAAGTGGCGCGTACTTTTACTGGCTTATCCCATCGCTGTGAAGTGGTTGGTGTTAAGAATGGCGTGACCTATGTCAATGACTCTAAAGCGACAAATGTCGGTGCCACAGTCGCCGCGCTCGATGGCTTGAGTGACCACTTAGGCGATATTATTTTGATTGCTGGCGGTGACGGTAAAGGGGCTGATTTTAAGCCTTTAGCTGTGGCTTTAGCTAAAGTCACACACCTCATCACCTTAGGCCGCGATGGTAAAAAGATTGCTGCATTGAAAGACGGCTCGATAAGAGTCGACACTATGGCTGCTGCGGTAGCGAAAGCCGCTGAATTGGCAACTTCTGGTGATATCGTTTTATTATCGCCAGCCTGCGCCAGTTTAGATATGTACAGTAACTTCATGGCTCGAGGTGATGATTTTAGAAACCTCGTGGGACAACTTAATGGCGAGTGATGCAAGACAACTTAGCCTATTTGGGCGTTTGCGTTTAGCAATACCCAATTGGCAACGTGATACCGAAGTCCCGGGCGTGCAATTGTACGACCGTGCTTTGCTCGCGGCTGTGTTGTCTTTGATTAGCTTCGGCTTTGTAATGGTGATGTCAGCCTCTATGCCTGAAGCGCAAACGCTCACGGGGAACCCATTTTATTTTATGACTCGCCATGTGGGTTATTTAGTGGGTTGCTTATTCATTGCGGCATTTGTGCTAAGAGTAGAGATGCAGACTTGGCAGCGCTGGAGCCCCATGTTGTTGTTGATTGTGGGTTTGATGTTGTTGGCTGTATTGGTGGTTGGCACTACGGTAAACGGTGCAACGCGTTGGTTATCCATAGGCCCTATTCGCATCCAGGTGGCGGAAGTCGCTAAATTTGCCTTCGCCATCTATATGGCGGGTTACTTAGTGAGGCGTCATCAGGAAGTGCGCGAGAATGCTAAAGGCTTCTATAAGCCGATTGCAGTATTTGCGATTTACGCTGTGCTGATTTTGATGCAGCCCGACTTAGGTACTGTGGTGGTGCTATTTGTGGGAACGGTTGGTCTATTGTTTTTAGCCGGTGCGCGTTTACTCGATTTCTTTGCCTTGATTTTTGCGGGCGTATTGGCGTTCGTGGCCCTAGTGCTATTGGAACCGTATCGTATCCGCCGAGTGACTTCCTTTATGGATCCTTGGCAAGATCCCTTCGGTAGCGGTTACCAGTTGACTCAATCTTTGATGGCCTATGGTCGAGGTGATTGGTTTGGCCAAGGGCTCGGAAATAGTATTCAAAAATTAGAATATTTACCCGAAGCGCACACTGACTTTATCTTTGCCGTGATCGGGGAAGAATTGGGCTTTATCGGCATTATTGCCGTGTTATCTGTACTGCTATTTGTGGCGCTGAGATCGATTCGTTTAGGTAATTTGTGTTTAGCCATGGATAAGCCATTTGAAGGTTATTTAGGTTATGCCATCGGTATTTGGATTTGTTTCCAGACTGTGGTGAATGTCGGCGCGAGTATCGGCATGTTGCCAACCAAAGGGCTGACATTACCTTTTATCAGTTACGGTGGTAGTAGTTTATGGGTCATGACTGCGGCAGCTATGATGTTGTTGCGCATTGATTACGAGCGGCGCATGACATTAGTTCAGGCCGTGCAAGGGAGATTGAAGTGATGACTCCAACAGGAAAACGTATTTTAGTCATGGCGGGTGGTACGGGAGGACATGTGTTCCCGGCACTGGCGGTGGCTAAGTATTTAGCTCAACAGGGTTGGCAAGTGCGTTGGTTAGGCACGGCAGATCGTATGGAGGCGCGTTTAGTGCCCCAGTATGGATTTGATATTGATTTCATCGATATCAAAGGTGTGCGCGGTAATGGTTTGATCCGAAAACTTGCGGCGCCCTTTAAAGTGGTGCGTTCAATATTGCAGGCTAAGGCCGTGATTGCTGAGTTTAAACCCGATGTGGTCCTTGGCATGGGCGGATTCGCCAGTGGCCCAGGTGGTGTTGCGGCAAGATTAGCTGGAATTCCACTGGTGCTGCATGAACAAAATGCCATCCCAGGGATGACAAACAAGTTGTTGTCGCGGATTGCGACGCAAGTGTTATGCGCCTTTAAAAATACCTTTACCACAGTGAAGGCCAAGGTCGTTGGTAATCCGATTCGCCAAGAACTGATTGCCTTAGGTGCAGAACCTAAGCATGAGGCTGATAAAGCCTTAAAAGTGCTCGTGGTCGGTGGCAGCCTTGGCGCCAAAGTATTTAACGATCTTATGCCAGAAGCGGTCGCGATACTGAGTCAGCAGCAGTCTGTGACGGTTTGGCATCAAGTGGGTAAAGATAATCTTACGGGCGTGAAGGCGGCATATCAGCAACAAGGACAAGATGGTGGCGTGAATATCGCTGAGTTTATCGACGATATGGAAGCCGCCTATCGCTGGGCTGATGTGGTATTGTGCCGAGCTGGCGCCTTGACTGTGTCTGAGTTAGCAGCGGTGGGGCTACCGAGTATTCTGGTACCTTATCCCCATGCAGTGGATGATCACCAAACCCGTAACGCTCAAGTATTGGTTGAGGCTGGCGCAGCTTTCCTATTGCCACAGGCCATCTTGGATGTGAATAAACTGGCGAACAAATTACAGTTGCTCGCCAATGACAGAACAGAATTAGCCCGTATGGGCCAAAGAGCGAGAGACGTTGCGGTACTGGATGCGACTGAACAAGTTGCCGCAGTGTGCATCAGCCTTGCTGAGAAAGGATAAGCATGACTAAGACAGAAAGATACGCACAACTGAGAAGCATGATCCCAGAAATGCGCCGTATTAAGCGTATTCACTTCGTCGGCATTGGCGGCGCGGGCATGGGCGGGATCGCCGAAGTGTTAGTGAACGAAGGCTATCAGGTGAGTGGTTCGGATATTGCGCAAAATGCCGTGACCGACAGATTGTGTTTACTCGGAGCCAAGATCCAAATTGGTCATGCCGCTGAAAACGTGCAGCAAGTGGATGTGGTCGTCATATCAACCGCGATTAATCTGGAAAATCCAGAAATCCTTGCCGCTAAAGAATTACGTATTCCTATTGTGCGTCGTGCTGAGATGTTAGCCGAGTTGATGCGTTATCGACATGGTGTCGCGATTGCGGGCACCCATGGTAAAACCACGACAACGAGCCTTATCGCCAGCGTTTATGGCCAAGCTGGGCGGGACCCAACCTTTGTGATTGGTGGCTTGCTCAACAGTGCCGGTACCAATGCCAGATTAGGCACCAGCCGTTATTTGATTGCCGAAGCCGATGAGAGTGATGCGAGCTTTTTGCATTTGCAGCCTATGGTCAGTGTGGTGACCAACATCGAAGCCGATCATATGGATACTTATGGCGGTGATTTTGAAAAACTGAAATCGACTTTTGTGGATTTTCTACACAACTTGCCGTTCTACGGTGTCGCTGTGGTGTGCATTGATGATGCCGTCGTGCGTGAGATTCTGCCGCGTATTGGCCGTAAACACGTGACCTATGGTTTCAGTGATGATGCGGACGTGCAAGCACTTAATTTTAGCCAGCAAGGTCATCAGTGCCGTTTTACTGTCAGACGTAAAGCTAAAGAAGATCTCGATCTGGTGTTGAATTTACCGGGTCAACATAATGTGCTCAATGCGTTAGCTGCCATTACGGTGGCGACTGAAGATGAAATCGACGATAACGCTATTACTCAGGCTTTAGTGGAGTTCCAAGGTATAGGGCGTCGTTTCCAGCATTTAGGCAAATTCGCCACGCCGAAGGGCGAAGTCATGTTAGTGGATGATTATGGTCATCATCCCAGCGAAGTTGCGGCGACCATTAAAGCTGCGCGCGCAGGATGGCCTGATAGACGTTTGGTCATGGCGTATCAGCCGCACAGATACACTCGTACCCGTGATTTGTATGAGGATTTTGTGGAAGTGTTATCACAAGTGGATTGCTTATTGTTACTCGATATTTATAGTGCGGGTGAAGCGCCGATCACAGGTGCGGATGGTCGCGCATTATGTCGTTCAATTCGCTTGCGTGGTCAGCTAGATCCGATCTTTATCGCAAGCCCAGATCTGCTTGCAGAAGTGCTGCCCGATGTATTGCAGGACGGGGATTTATTACTCACCCAAGGTGCGGGTAATATTGGCGCACTGTCACGACAGTTAGCGTCGTCTGGATTAGGGTTTGCTGTGGTGGAATTACCTGCGCAAGCAAGCTGATCTTTAGCGCTTGATCTGCGAGAAAAAGGAAATTTTGACCAAAGGATTTTGGTCTATATAATGGCCGGTTTTCTGTGGTTTTTAATGGGTGTCGTTAAAGGTGGGATGAAGCGTGTCTTGGAGTGATAAGAGGCGGCACTGGCGGGCAAGAATGTCACGGTTTAATTGGTATCAATGGAGCGGGGCTGGCTTTTTATTCTTCATCGTAGCCAGTTTTGTATTTGGTGGCTATCAGTTACATAAATTTTTGAATGATGCCAGCAACTTGCCGATTGAGGCCGTTGCCATCAAAGGTGAGCGGGTTTACACCACAGATAAAGATATACAAGTAGCACTACAGCATTTAATGCAGCGCAGTTTTTTTAGTGCTGACATTACCTTAGTGCAGCAGGCGTTAGAAGCTTTACCTTGGGTGTATCGCGCATCGGTAAGGCGTGAGTGGCCAGCGAAACTCAGGGTGTATTTGCAAGAGCAACAACCCGCAGCTCATTGGAATGGTGACTTGTGGTTGAACGTGCATGGAGAAGTATTCGAAGCGCCATCGCACCCAGAGCTTGAGCATTTACCGCAGTTATCTGGACCAAATGATATGGGCCTTGAGGTGTTGACTGTCTATGCACAGATCAACTCCCTACTAAAGATTAATGGCTTTACCTTAGCCAGTTTGAATTTAACGCCACGACATGCGTGGCACGCGACCCTTGGAAACGGTATCGTTTTAGATTTGGGTCGAGAAGATAAAATTGCACGGATACAACGATTTATTACTGTTTATCCGGTTTTGGCGAAACAAGAGAAATCCGTTGCCAGAGTAGATTTGCGCTACGACACAGGGTTGGCCGTAGGCTGGGGCGATGCACAAACAAGAGAGCCGATAATTAATGATCAAAAACCAAGATAGAAACCTTATCGTCGGATTGGACATAGGAACCTCTAAGGTCGCAGTGATCATAGGCGAAGTTCTGCCCGATGGCGAAATTAGCATAGTCGGCCTTGGTAACCATCCCTCAAGGGGAATGGATAAAGGTGGCGTGAACGATTTAGATTCGATAGTTCGCAGTGTGCAACGTGCGCTCGATCAAGCGGAATTAATGGCGGATTGCCAAGTTTCATCGGTTTACTTGAGTATTTCGGGCAAACACATCGCCTGCCAAAATGAAAACGGCATGGTATCGATCAATGATGAAGAAGTGACACAGGAAGATGTTGATAACGTGATCCATACGGCTCGCTCGGTGAAGATCCCGACCGAACGTCGCATTTTACACGTGCTGCCGCAGGAATATGCAATCGACGTTCAGGACGGTATTCGCAGCCCAATCGGTATGTCCGGTATGCGTATGGAGGCCAAGGTACACATAGTGACCTGCGCCAATGATATGGCGAAGAATATTACTAAGAGCGTTGAGCGTTGTGGCCTTAAGGTCGACGACTTAGTGTTCTCGGGGATTGCCTCGGCAGATGCTGTGTTGACCTTCGATGAGAAAGATTTAGGTGTATGTATCGTCGATATCGGCGGTGGCACTACGGATATCGCGGTATATACCAATGGCGCCTTGCGTCATTGTGCGGTTGTACCGGTTGCAGGTAACCAAGTGACGAACGACATCGCAAAGATTTTCCGCACGCCGTCGTCGCATGCTGAACAAATTAAAGTGCAGTTCGCCTGTGCGCGCAGTTCTATGGTGAGCCGCGAAGACAGTATTGAAGTGCCATCGGTAGGTGGTCGTCCATCGCGTAGTATGTCACGTCACACGCTCGCCGAAGTGGTTGAACCAAGATACCAAGAGCTGTTTGAGCTTGTGCTTAAAGAGTTGAAAGACAGTGGGTTAGAAGATCAAATCGCCGCAGGTATTGTGCTCACAGGTGGCACAGCGTCGATTCAAGGTGTGGTCGATATTGCGGAAGCGACTTTTGGCATGCCAGTTCGCGTAGCGTCACCGCTACCGATCAAAGGTTTATATGAATACGTGGACCAGTCTATTTACTCCACTGGAGTCGGACTGCTTCATTACGGCGCACGACGGGTGATCGAACGTCAGTTCGAACGTCCTGAGCGCCAAGGGGTAACTAGCGCTTGGAATCGGGTCCAAAGCTGGTTTAAGGGCGAATTTTAATTTTCATAACGCAGGCAACACGGAGATCAGACAATGTTTGAGATCATGGATACTCACTCAGACGACGCGGTGATTAAAGTCATCGGCGTTGGCGGCGGCGGCGGTAACGCTGTCGAACATATGGTCAAACACAACATTGAAGGTGTTGAGTTTATCGTTACCAATACAGACGCTCAGGCCCTGAGAAAATCAGGCGCTGGCTCAACAATTCAATTAGGACGCGATGTCACTAAAGGTCTTGGAGCAGGGGCAAACCCAGATGTGGGTCGTGCTGCAGCTGAAGAAGACCGCGAAAACATTCGCGCGGCAATCAAAGGTTCTGACATGATCTTTATCGCTGCCGGTATGGGCGGTGGTACAGGTACAGGTGCTGCACCTGTTGTGGCTCAAATCGCACGTGAAGAAGGTATTCTGACCGTTGCGGTTGTGACTAAGCCTTTCCCATTCGAAGGGAAAAAACGTATGGCTTACGCTGAGCAAGGTATTGCTGAGCTGGCTAAACACGTGGATTCGTTAATCACGATCCCGAACGAAAAATTATTAAAAGTATTGGGCCGTGGTACTTCTTTACTCGATGCGTTCGCCGCAGCGAATAACGTGTTACTTGGTGCGGTACAAGGTATTGCCGAGCTTATCACTCGTCCTGGTCTGATTAACGTCGACTTCGCCGACGTGAAGACTGTGATGTCTGAAATGGGTAATGCCATGATGGGTACAGGCGTCGCTCGCGGTGAAGACCGTGCAGAAGAAGCGGCCGAAGCTGCTGTTGCCAGCCCATTATTAGAAGACATCGACTTAGCCGGTGCGCGTGGTGTGTTAGTTAACATTACTGCGGGTATGGACATGAGTATCGAAGAATTCGAAACTGTCGGTAATCATGTTAAGGCTTATGCCTCTGACAACGCGACTGTGGTTGTTGGCGCTGTCATCGACCCTGAAATGAGTGATGAGTTGCGTGTAACGGTTGTTGCGACTGGTATTGGTGCTGAAAAGCGTCCAGATATCCAATTGGTTTCTAAACCTGCACCTCGTCCAGAGCCTGTAGTTGTTGAACCAAAAGTCGAAGCCTATGTCGAAGAAGCTGCACATGTGAACTATGCAGCGCCAAAAGGCAACGTGTTGCCAGCGGCTCCGCAGCCAGCTCCTACGCCTGCACCATCGACAAAGCATGAATTGGATTATCTTGATATTCCAGCATTTTTGCGTAAGCAAGCCGACTAGCGAGAGCGTTTGAGTCCAGCGTAATATGTGAGGTGTTGTTCGTTTTGGGCAATACCACAACATAGCTGCATTTGTGTGACATAATAAAGTTATGTTATTATGTTGAACCAGTGCGGCTCGATTTGCCGATGCTGAGTGTACAAATATTAGGCTTTATAATTGGCATATAAACGGGTAACTGAATGATATTTCAACGAACTGTTCAGAAAATGGTGAAAACAACTGGTGTCGGATTGCATTCTGGCAACAAGGTCACTTTGAGCATTATGCCCGCGCCCGTTAATTCAGGGATCGTACTCGTGCGCACCGATTTGAGTCCTGCCGTCGCCATTCCAGCGAAGGCGGAGCAAGTTCGTGAAACCACTATGTGTACGGCACTTGTCAATGACGAAGGTATTCGTATCTCGACCATTGAGCATTTATTTGCAGCTCTTGCGGGTTTAGGCATAGATAACGCTGTAATCGAAGTGGACGCGCCTGAAATTCCTATTATGGATGGCAGTGCAAGCCCATTCGTCTTCTTGTTGCAGTCTGCGGGTATTAAAGAGCAGGCCGCGCCTAAGAAGTATTTAAAGATTAAGCGCACTGTGCGCGTTGAAGATGGCGATAAATGGGCCGAGTTAAAACCGTTTAAAGGTTTTAGAGTCAATTTTAAAATTGATTTTGCGCATCCAGAAATCGCTCGTAGCCAACAGCATGTGGTGATGGACTTTTCAACTTCTGCTTTCGTGAAAGATATCAGCCGTGCCCGTACTTTTGGGTTTATGCGTGATATCGAATATTTGCGAGCCAACAACCTAGCGTTGGGCGGTAGCATGGAAAACGCTGTTGTACTTGATGAATATCGCGTCCTTAATCCCGACGGCCTGCGTTATGAGGACGAATTTGTTAAGCACAAAATTCTAGATGCGTTTGGTGATTTATATGTGGCTGGGCACGCTATTTTAGGTGAGTTCACTGCGTATAAAACCGGTCATGCGTTGAACAACCAATTGGTGCGTGCTTTACTCGCGCAACAAGATGCGTGGGAGTTGGTTAGCTTCGAAAAAGAAGCCGATGTCCCCGTCAGCTTTACCGTACCAGGTGGCGCTGTATTTGCTTAAAAAGCGGTAAGATTATTTATTACGGCTGGCCAATGAGGCCAGCCGTTTTAGTTTTTCACCCAGTGAACCGCCAATATTTTCCGCTAATGCTGCAATGTGCTCCGCTGCTGCTGGGCTTAATTCTTTATGTCCCTGTTTAGGCTTTGCGTCATACATTGCTAATCTCGGGTTGACTTTAACTTCAATTGCGGTAAGGATTGGGAGCGTTTCTGCTTGAAGCTGGGTTAATAGCTTCGGCTTTTGGAAATTAATTCGCGCAGCCCAAGCTGCCGAAGTGGTTTCAACCACAAGAACACCCTGGCGGAAATTAGCGACTTTTAGTTGCTCCGCAACAGGACCTGCAATAATCTGCTTCACATGCTGATCCAGATACATAAGTAGTTCCGCTTTCTCAGCAATGTCGGGTAATTTTCCCGATTGATGCAGTAATTGGCTGAGATCTTGAGGGGGCTTTTTCATATGATAATAAGATGGCTGAATTAGGCTATGAGTGTAACAGTATTTATTCAAGGTCGGAATGGCGTCACACGCTGGCAGCCCAGTAAACGCTGGTTGCTACTTCCAATACTATTGTTGGCCACTGGGTCCGGTATTTATCAACACAACTCCGCTCGATTTCAAGATCAGCAAGCCAGTGTCGATAACGATCGTCTCGTGCGCGAACAACAAAAGAAACAAGTCTTAGAGCTTAAAAGTGCTACTGAGTCTCAACTGGCTATGCTTGTGACTCATGTTGCACGTATGCAAGCCAAGATCACCCGTCTCGAAGCTTTAGGTCAACAGGTCGCCCAGCAGAATAAGTTGGATGAAGATTTTGATTTTTCATCCGAGGTTGGTGTGGGTGGTTTGAGCGAACTAGGCACTAACATCGAGCTCGGACAGCTTATCGACGATATGGATAAGTTGGCATCACGAATTGACAATAATAATGTTCAGCTTTCACTACTTGAAACAGTGTCATCTAACCACCATATAGATGATGAACGTTATATATCTGGTATCCCGCTCGATAAAGGTTGGTTATCGTCACCCTACGGATTACGTAATGACCCTTTCAACGGTCGCAGGTCTGTGCATAAGGGGATTGATTTTACCGGTCGAGAAGGAGCTAAAGTTGTTGCGACTGCTGCAGGCGTGGTGACTTTTGCTGGAAATATGTTCGGTTATGGCGAATTGGTTGAAATCGACCATGGTAACGGTTTGCATACGCGTTATGGCCATAATAAAGCTTTGTCAGTGACTGTAGGTGATGTGGTCGCAAAAGGCGATGCTATCGCCAGTATGGGAAGCACTGGGCGCTCAACTGGGGCTCATGTGCATTATGAAGTGTTGCGCGGCGGACAGCAGATAGATCCACAAAAGTTTGTCTACCGCAAAGCAAGTTAATTGAAACATTGGCTTCTAGTTTCCATCATGGACTTGGCCTACAGAGAATAAGTGATTCAGATGTTTGGTAAATTACTGACAAAAGTATTTGGTAGTCGCAACGACCGCACCCTTAAAGGGCTTCAAAAGATCGTTATTAGCATTAACGCATTAGAAGCTGATTATGAAAAATTAACCGATGAAGCATTAAAGGCGAAAACCGCAGAGTTCCGTGAGCGTTTAGCTGCTGGAGCTTCATTAGATAGCATCATGGCTGAAGCCTTTGCGACAGTGCGCGAAGCGTCTAAGCGTGTATTTGATATGCGTCATTTCGACGTGCAGTTACTCGGCGGTATGGTACTCGACAGCAACCGTATTGCTGAAATGCGTACGGGTGAAGGTAAAACCTTAACGGCAACCTTACCCGCCTACTTAAACGCATTGACAGGCAAAGGCGTCCACGTGATTACAGTGAACGATTACTTGGCACGTCGTGATGCCGAGAATAACCGCCCACTGTTTGAGTTCCTTGGTTTAACCGTAGGAATCAACGTCGCTGGTATTGGCCAACATGAGAAGAAATCTGCCTATAACGCCGATATCACTTACGGGACCAACAACGAGTTTGGTTTCGATTATCTGCGCGATAACATGGCGTTTTCACCGCAAGAACGGGTTCAACGTCCGTTGCACTACGCCCTAATCGATGAAGTGGATTCAATCTTAATCGACGAAGCGCGTACGCCGCTGATCATCTCTGGCGCCGCTGAAGATAGCTCTGAGCTATACATCAAGATCAACACCCTGATCCCTAATCTTATCCGTCAAGATAAAGAAGATACGGAAGAGTTTGTGGGTGAGGGCGACTACAGCATCGATGAAAAAGCCAAACAAGTGCATTTCACCGAGCGTGGTCAAGAAAAAGTAGAAAACCTGCTGATCGAGCGCGGCATGTTAGCCGAAGGCGACTCACTCTATTCTGCTGCAAATATTTCCCTATTACACCACGTCAACGCGGCGCTTCGTGCGCACACGCTGTTTGAACGTGATGTGGATTACATAGTACAAGACAACGAAGTCATCATAGTCGATGAACACACGGGTCGTACTATGCCAGGTCGTCGTTGGTCAGAAGGCTTACATCAAGCCGTCGAAGCCAAAGAAGGCGTGCATATTCAAAACGAAAACCAAACATTGGCTTCGATCACTTTCCAGAACTACTTCCGTCAATACGAGAAGCTGGCAGGTATGACAGGTACAGCTGACACTGAAGCGTTTGAATTCCAACACATCTATGGATTAGACACAGTCGTTGTGCCGACTAACCGTCCAATGGTGCGTAAGGATATGGCGGATTTAGTTTATTTGACCGCCGATGAAAAATATCAAGCGATCATTAAAGACATTAAAGATTGCCGTGAACGTGGTCAGCCAGTATTGGTGGGTACAGTATCAATCGAACAGTCTGAACTGTTAGCGCGCTTAATGGTGCAGGAAAAGATCCCGCACGAAGTTTTAAATGCTAAATTCCACGAACGAGAAGCTGAAATCGTCGCGCAAGCTGGCCGTACTGGCTCTGTGACTATTGCGACGAACATGGCAGGTCGTGGTACCGATATCGTGCTTGGCGGCAACTGGAACATGGAAATCGATGAACTCGATAATCCAACAGCAGAGCAAAAAGCTAAGATCAAAGCCGATTGGCAAATTCGTCATGATGAAGTCGTTGCTGCGGGTGGTTTACATATCCTAGGTACAGAACGTCACGAATCACGCCGTATCGATAACCAGTTACGTGGTCGTGCGGGTCGTCAAGGTGACGCGGGTTCATCACGCTTCTATCTATCGATGGAAGATAGCTTAATGCGTATCTTCGCCTCGGATCGTGTCTCTGGCATGATGAAAAAGCTGGGTATGGAAGAAGGCGAAGCGATCGAGCATCCATGGGTGTCACGCGCAATCGAAAACGCTCAACGTAAAGTTGAAGCCCGTAACTTCGATATCCGTAAGCAATTACTCGAATTTGATGACGTCGCTAACGATCAACGCCAAGTGGTTTACGCCCAGCGCAATGAGTTGATGGATGCGGAAAGTATTGAAGATACTATCCAAAACATCCAAGACGATGTGATTGGCGCAGTAATTGATCAGTATATTCCACCGCAATCAGTAGAAGAGCTGTGGGATATCCCAGGTTTAGAGCAACGTCTACACCAAGAATTTATGCTCAAATTACCTATCCAGGAATGGTTAGATAAAGAAGACGATCTGCATGAAGAGAGTCTACGTGAGCGTATTATTACTGCTTGGGGCGATGCGTATAAGGCAAAAGAAGAAATGGTTGGCGCACAAGTGCTACGCCAGTTTGAAAAAGCCGTTATGCTACAAACGCTCGATGGCCTGTGGAAAGAACACTTAGCGGCGATGGACCATCTGCGTCAAGGTATCCACTTACGTGGTTACGCGCAGAAGAATCCAAAGCAAGAATATAAGCGTGAGTCGTTTGAGTTATTCCAACAACTATTGAACACCTTGAAACACGACGTCATCAGTGTGCTGTCGAAAGTACAAGTGCAAGCTCAGTCAGATGTGGAAGAAATGGAAGCGCGTCGTCGTGAAGAAGATGCCAAGATCCAGCGCGACTATCAACACGCAGCGGCAGAGTCGCTTGTTGGCGGTGGTGATGAGCATGAAGCTGTCACTGCGCAAGCACCGATGATCCGTGATGGTGACAAAGTGGGTCGCAACGATCCTTGTCCTTGTGGCTCTGGTCGTAAGTACAAACAATGTCACGGCAAGTTAAGTTAATCTGCTGACAGATTAAGCCTACTGAATAAGTAGAATAAAACGTACACTAAAGGCAACTTATCTAAGTTGCCTTTTTATTTCTTCATTAATTTAGAATTAAGCCTCACGTTTACTCCCATGTCATCCGGATTACATTCTTACTCTTCTTTATATAGCTAATCGTCGTTATTCCCCATTGAACATCATTTCATTCTTATCGATAGCCTCTAAAGTTAACCCGCCGCTGTAGCAAATTTAACCGTTAAAACCCATTTTGTGGATAAGTCTGAGGATAAAGTGGGGGTATTGTGTGACTAACTGAAAGTATTAAAAAAAGATCCATTTTTCTCAAAAAAGCCCTTGCGGACTTTCTCAATCTCCCTATAATGCGCATCCACTGACACGGCAGACAGCGAAACGCAAGTTAAGCAAAGAAAGCCAAGCAGTTCATCGGTTAGCAAGCTAAACGATGAGTGTTGAGAAAGTTTAAAAAACTACTTGACGCACTAACGGGAATGCGTAGAATACGCAGCCCTGACCCGCTGAAAACTCAGTGTGTGGTCAACGCTCTTTAACAATTTATCAAGCAAATCTGTGTGGACACTCACAGGTGTTGAGTTAATCGAAACTGCTTAGCCTCAGGGTTGGCAGTCAAAAATTTAAATCAATGTAACAATGAGTGTTCATAGTAATATGTACAGTTTGTTTCTTTTAGCGAGAAACAAAAAATCAGAATTCATTGAGCYGCTGAAGTCGCAAGACGGAAGCAACAAAACTTTAATTGAAGAGTTTGATCATGGCTCAGATTGAACGCTGGCGGCAGGCCTAACACATGCAAGTCGAGCGGCAGCACAAGGGAGTTTACTTCTGAGGTGGCGAGCGGCGGACGGGTGAGTAATGCCTAGGGATCTGCCCAGTCGAGGGGGATAACAGTTGGAAACGACTGCTAATACCGCATACGCCCTACGGGGGAAAGGAGGGGACCTTCGGGCCTT